>JAWOEO010000019.1:0-4393 GCA_046482755.1 Halohasta sp.
GACGACGCTGGCATCCTATACGACGGCGATATCGGGCACCAGGAGAAGCGGGCGTTCGTGAACCTGCTGGGGATCGAACTGCTGGACCGCGAGGACGCCCCCGACCTCGAGGAGTACGACCGGCTGGCCTTGGTCGACAACTCGAACGCCACCGACGACCGCCCCGAGCCGACTCCCGACATCCTCATCGACAACGACGAGCCCGACGAGGACCTCGATGTCGCCTTCGTCGACATCCGGACCAACGTCTCGTCGACGTCGACCATTCTCACCAAATACCTCCAGGAGTTCGACCTCTCGCCGAGCGAAACGGTCGCCACCGCCCTGCTATACGGAATCCGGGCCGAAACCCTCGATTTCAAGCGGGATACGACGCCCGCCGACCTCACTGCGGCGGCCTACCTCCATCCCTTTGCCAACCACGACACGCTCGAACAGGTCGAGTCCCCCTCGATGTCCCCCGAGACGCTCGACGTGCTCGCCGAGGCGATCCAGAGCCGCGAGGTTCAGGGCAGTCACCTGTTTTCGACCGCGGGATTCATCCGGGACCGGGAGGCCTTGGAGCAGGCCGCCCAATACCTGCTGGATCTGGAGGGGATTACGACCAGCGCCGTCTTCGGGATCGTCGACGACGAGATCATCGTCGCTGCGCGCTCGAAGGACATCCGGATCAACATCGGCAGCGTCCTGCAGGGAGCGTTCTCGGAGATCGGCGAGGTCGTCGGCCACTCCAAACAGGGCAGCGTCGAGGTGCCACTCGGCATCTTCACGGGCATCGAGACCAGCGAGGACAACCGCGAGACGCTGCTGCAGTTGACCGAGGAGGCAGTCCGGAGAAAACTCTTCGAGGCGATGGGCGTCGAGGGATCGGAGAGTACGAACGGGTCTTAGATCACGGCCTCTTCGGCCTCGTCGGGCTGTTTGAGCCGCTCGATCACGTCGTTGATCAAGATTACGTCGCCGACCGCACGGACCCATCGGTAGGGAACGATGATCCCCTCGCCGGGCGAGACGGTCTCGGCGAACAGGTCGGCATTGAGTTGGCCGACCGCCAGTCCCGTCACCGCTTCCTGATCCAGATTCAGCCGGACGTCCTCGACTTCGCCGACAAACACACCGTTGTTCGAGTAGACTTCGCGTCCGACGAGGGTTGTGATCTCTTGTGGGGTCCCGTCCATGCCGTGACCGTTGGGTGTGTTGATAATAAGTTTTCGTGGTCGACCGCCAGTTGTCTGACACCAGCCACGAGCGCCGCATGCGGTCAGCCGACCGACTGTGGCGACAGCGGCCGCGACTGCAGCAGGTGGTCGTTGATGCGCTCCCGAACCCACGAGACCGCCGGGCCGGCCTCGGTTTCGATGAACGCCCGCGCGCCGCTGTGGTCGTCGACCACCATCAGCCCCGCGGTGGCCGTCGACTCGTCTTCGGCGACGACCAGCCCGTAGGTCGGGGTCTCTTCGACCTGATGGAGCGAGAGACAGGCGTCGGTCATGAGTTGCTGGAGGGCCGCGGAGTGGCTCCCGACCAACTGTTCGACCACCGGCTCGGTCAACACGATGTCGGCCCGGATCATCTCGCCTTCACACAGCGAGAGCCACTGGTCGAGCACCTGCGGGAACACCGCGGGAAAGACGGTCTGGATCCACCGGGCCTCGCCCAAGAGCGAACAGAGCGCCGAGACGGGGCGGTGGGGCGCATACTGGCTGGCGGTGACGACCGTCGCCTCCTCGAACACTACGGGATCGAGGTCGAACTCCGGGGGGAGATCCGACAGTAGCTGTTGGCCCTCCGAGAGCGTCGCGGTCATCGAGGCGAACTGGTCGTACTCCGCCAGCAGGAGCTCGCCGAACAGGGTGCGGCGGTAGCCCTCGGGCGACCGGGCCAACAGCCCGGCGGTCTCCAGCTCCCGAATTCCCCGGTCGACGGTCGACCGGGAGACCGACAGCCGGTCGACGAGTTCGCGCTTGTCGGCCGCGTCGCTGCCGACCGCTCGCAACAACTGCTCGCGGCGTGTGAGCAACCGGAGGAGCTCACCGGCTTTGGCCATGTCGACTCACTCACCTCCACGGTTGCTGGTCGGTTGCTTCGACACAGCATATAAACAACCGCCACATATATAACTCTTGACCACGCGGTGACTGATAGCCTCAAACAGTGAGGTAAAGATGGAACCCGCCGGTTGTATAGATGCCGGGGTGCCTCTGACAAACCGGCAACGTGATCGGTCGCCTTGCCCGGACGGTCGATCATCCCCCGCTTGATGGCTCTTGCCCGGACCATCAGGCACTGCCAGCCGACTTTGCCCGGGTCGGTCTGGCCACGCGTTCGGCCGGCTACCGATTGTGGCCGGGCGAACGTTTTCAGTTCTCACTCGCCGAGTGACAAGACGGCTCCGGTGGCCAGCTATTATGTCAACTCGTGTCGAACGGCCAGTCGACAATGAGCGATGCGACAACGCCGACAGTCTGTGTCGTCGGTGGCGGCCCGGCCGGACTGAGCGCAGCACTGTTTACCCAGAAGAACGGCCTCGAAACCCACGTCTTCGACACCGACGAGACGTGGATGCATAAGGCCCACCTGTTCAACTACCTCGGCGTGGGCTCACAGGACGGCACGGCGTTCATGGAGACCGCCCGCCGGCAGGTCGAGAGCTTCGGCGTCGACCGACACCAGGGCGAAGCCGTCGAGGGGATCGACACGGCCGACGAGGGGTTCGTCGTCGAAACCGTCGACGGCGAGTACGACGCCGACTACGTCGTCCTCGCCACCGGAACCGACCGCAGCCTCGCCGAGTCGCTGGGGTGTGCGACCACCGACGAGGGGGTCGTCGAGGCCGACCTCTCGATGCGGACCAGCGTCGACGGCGCGTACGCGACCGGCGCGATGGTCCGGGCCGAGGAGTGGCAGGCGGTCATCGCCGCCGGCGACGGCGCGGCCGCAGCCCTCGATATTCTCTCGACGGAGAAAGGCGAGCACTTCCACGACTTCGATGTCCCAGCGGACGCTGATACGGCCTTCGGCGCGATGGGTGAGGAAGCGTAGCTCGACCGAATACCACAACGTTTGACACCGAGGCCAACGAGAGGGAGCGTATGCGATTCGATAGAGCAAGCGGCGTGTTCCTCCATCTCACCTCGCTGCCGGGTCCCCATGGCATCGGCGATCTCGGCGAGGGAGCCCGGGAGTTCCTCTCGTTTCTCCGGACGGCCGAACAGGACTACTGGCAGTTCTGCCCGCTGGGGCCGACCTCTGCGGCTCACGGCAACTCGCCGTACCAGTCGTTTTCGGCCTTCGCCGGCAACCCCCTGCTGATCAGCCTCGATCGACTGGTCGACGACGGCTGGCTGACCGACGACGACCTTCAGCCCGTTCCGGAGTTCGACGACCACGACGTCGACTACGAGGCGGTCGGCGAGTACAAACGCGACAAACTCCGGACGGCCCACGAACGGTTCCGGGAAACTGCCACCGAGGAGGACCGCGCAGCGCTCGAACAGTTCCGCGAGTCCGAACCGTGGCTCGACGACTACGCGCTGTTCCGCGCGCTCAAACGGAAACACGACAAGGTAGCGTGGGTCGACTGGCCCGAACCGATCCGGACCCGCGATCCCGACGCCCTCGAATCGGCCCGCGAGGAATGCAGCGAGGAGATCGAGTACCGAACCCTCGTCCAGTACTGGTTCGACAAGCAGTGGCAGGCGTTCAAAACCGACGCCGAGGAGGCGGGGATCAAACTCGTCGGCGACGTGCCGATCTACGTCGGCCTCGACAGCGCCGACGTCTGGTCGAGTCCCGAGGCGTTCCAACTCGACGACCAAAACCGACCGACTGCGGTCGCGGGCGTCCCGCCGAACGCCGGTGATTCGGGCCAGCGGTGGGGCAACCCGCTGTATGACTGGGGACGGCTGGCTGACAACGACTACGACTGGTGGGCCCGCCGCCTCGGTCGACTGTTCGAGCAGGTCGACGTGACGCGACTCGATCACTTCCAGGGCTTCCTCGAATACTGGGCGATCCCCGTGGAGGCCGACGACCCCGCGGCCGGCGAGTGGCGGGACGGTCCCGGTGCTGCGTTCTTCGAGGCGATCGAGAAGCAACTCGGCGACCTGCCGTTTATCGCCGAGGACCTCGGCTTCCCCGACGCCGAACTCCAGGCGCTGATGGATCGGTTCGGCTTCCCCGGGATGCGGGTGCCCCCCATGCAGAAATTCAAGCACTACATGATGTGAATATTGAGGATAGGCACTTGCTTCCTGAATCTACGATCTATGTCACGCTTGAACCTTGTTCTTTTGTCGGGAAATCCCCCTCCTGCGCTCACCGAATCGTGAAAGAAAATTTTCGGAGAGTGGTCATTGGAGCCATTGACCCTAACCCCAAAGTCAATGGTGGA
>JAWOEO010000034.1:0-5136 GCA_046482755.1 Halohasta sp.
CGCTGGGCCCCATCCTCGTGGTGGGTGGAGAACCGATCCAGTACGTGACCGACGGATATCAGGCGCGGGCATTGATGCCCTACGCCCTTGTCCGGCAGATTCCTCTCCTGGATTGGGGGCGGACGCCTGAACGCCTCAACGCTGTGGGTATGCTTGGCCTGGGAGTAAAAACCCCGGCGATCCAACCCGAAACGGTTTGTCGACGGCCCACGAGGTACGCCCATGTACGGGATCGAGCGCTACCTCAACGTTCGGAGCGCCTACGGGCCGAGCTTCGGCCCCGACGGCGACCGGCTCTGCTTCCGTCTCGATACGACCGGGACGCCACAGCTCTGGAGCCTCACCGCACCGGGCGCCTGGCCCGACCAACACACCTTCTTCGATGAACGAATCACCTTCGCCGACTACTCGCCCGAACGGCAGGAGGTCGTCTTCGGCAAGGACACCGGCGGCAACGAGCGCACCCAGTTCCACCGACTTGATTTCGTCGACGGGACGATCACGGATCTCACCAAACATCCCGACGCCAAACACCGGTGGGGCGGCTGGAGCCACGACGGCGAGCAGTTCGCCTTCGCCTCGAACCGCCGCGAGGAGTCCGTCTTCGACGTCTACGTCCAAGCCCGTGATGCGGTCGGCGACGAGGCCGAACGCGTCTACGAGGGCGACGGCTGGCTCTCGCTTGCGGGGTGGAGCCCCGACGACAGCCGACTGCTCGTCCATCAGGCCTACTCGGGATACGACGGCGACCTCTATGCCCTCGACATCGAGTCCGGCGAGGTCGACCATCTGACACCGCACGACGGGCGGGTGCGCTACAACAGCGCCAACTGGGGGCCCGACGGCGAGCACGTCTATCTCGTCACCGACCGGACAACCGACACGCTCCGGCTCGAACGGCTCGCTATTGAGTCCGGGGAGTTCGCGGTCGTCGACACCGAGCGCCGGGACCACGCGGGCGACGAGTGGAACGTCGACGGGCTGGCGGTCGACGAAGACTCCCGGCGGATCGTCTACGGGCGGAACGTCGAAGGGTACACCGAGTGGACCGCGGGCGAACTCGTCGCCGCCGACCGGATCGATCCGTTCCCCGATCCCGATCTGCCGCGGGGCGTCTCCGGCGGCGTCGGTTTTGGCCCCGACGGCAACCGGTTTGCGGTCACCCTCACGGCCGACACCGAGAACGCCAACGTCTACGTGGTCGACGTTCGCTCGGGAGAAACCGAACGCTGGACCAACGCGCCGACCGCCGGGATTCCGTCCGAGACGTTCGTCGAAAGCGAGCTGGTCCACTACCCGACGTTCGACGACCGGGAGATCCCGGCGTTCTTCGCACTGCCCGAAACGGATACCGGTTCCGGGGAGACGCCCGTGATCGTCGACATCCACGGCGGCCCCGAATCACAGCGCCGACCCTCGTTCAACAGCGTCAAACAGTACCTGCTGGCCAACGGCTATGGCGTCTTCGAGCCGAACGTTCGCGGCTCGTCGGGCTACGGGAAGTCGTATGCGGCCCTCGACGACGTCGAAAACCGGATGGATTCTGTCAGCGACCTCCGGATGGCCGTCGAGTGGCTCCACGATCATCCCGCAGTCGACCGCGACCGAATCGTCGCCATGGGTGGCTCCTACGGCGGGTTCATGGTGCTGGCGGCACTGACCGAGTTTCCTGATCTCTGGGCGGCGGGCGTCGACATCGTCGGAATCGCCAACTTCGTCACGTTCCTCGAACACACCGGCGAGTGGCGGCGCGAACTCCGAGAAGCCGAGTACGGCTCGCTCGACGAAGACCGGGACTTTTTGGAGTCGATTTCGCCGATCAACAGGGTGGGGGCGATCGACGCGCCGCTGTTCGTCCTCCACGGCGAAAACGATCCCCGCGTGCCGGTCGACGAGGCTGAACAGATCGCCGACGAGGCCCGCGAGCAAGGAGTGCCGGTGGAAAAGATCGTCTTCGCCGACGAGGGCCACGGGATCACCAAGCTGGAAAACCGGATCGAAGCCTATCGGGCGATCGTCGAGTTCCTCGCCGAGCACGCGAAATAGGAAACGGCCCGCCGTCAGGCCGGAACGCCGAGTGCCTCGATCCCGACGAGCCCGACGGCGTTGAGCGCGACGAGGGCGGCGATCGAGACCAGCCACGCGACCAGCCCGATGCCGGCGGCCGCCCCCCACCCGCCGGGGTACTGCCAGTTGATGATCCCGATCCACGCTAGCAGCGTGAGCAGCGGGCCGAGCAGGGGGATCCAGCCGACGAAGAAGCTCACGAGCGCCCACGCGAGTGCGCCCAGCAGCGCCGTGACGGCCGCTCGGCCCACCCCGGTGTCGGCATCGATGACGAGCCGCGCACCGGCGTAGATGGCGATCGTCCCGATAAGCAGGTTGACCAGCAGGACGATGATCGACCCCGCGGCGGTCGCCTGCAGGATCATTCCCGCTCACCGTCCGCCGACTCCTCGTGGTCTTTCCACTGCAACTGGATCGTCACTTCGGTAATATCGTCCCCAAGCAGCCGCGACCGTTCGTCGACGGTCGCCTCCAGATCTAGCTGGGTGTCGGGGTGCACGGTGACCTCCTTGTTCCCGACTGGCACGACCCACGACCCGGAATCCGCCGCGAGATCGCTTCCCAAGGTTTGGAGATACTCCGCGGCCTCCGACCGTGACAGTGTGGTTTCGTGGTGTGTTTTCTCGGCCATATCTCCTGTGAATACTGCACCGCAACTAATCAAAATATTGGCAATTTATGTGGTTGTCACCGTATCCGATACGCTCGCGTCGTCGACCAGTAGGCTGCTCTTCACTTACCAGTATCTCGATGGGTTTGCACTGTCGCCCGGTCAACTGAAATATCGTTTGAATGATTGGTTTGTGAGGGTGTTTATCAGGATCGGGACCAATTGTCGGCTATGGGACCCCGCGGGCTTGCCGGGTGGCTACGAGCGACGATGACGCGCCACGGGCCGGCTGAGACCGGTTCTGAGCGGTCGGTAGTCGACGGTCGGCGTCGGTTCGGGCGTGCCGATCGGAGTCAGTCGGAGGTGTTGGGGACCGTGTTGATCCTCGGGTTGTCGATGGCGGTGATCGGCACCTCGCTGGCGCTGGGTGGCGTGGCGGTCGGCGATCTCATCACGGATGCGGAGTCGACCAACGTCGAAACCGGGATGGCACACCTGAGTTCGAAGATCAGCCTCGTCGCGCTAGGCGATGCCGACTCCCAGTCGTTCAGCCTCGGTTCGATGCAGGAGGGGACGCTGTCGGTCCAGCCCGACGCGGGGTCGATACGGGTCTACAACGCCACCGATGGCTCCCGAGAACTACTCAACGAGAACCGGACGACGATGGGGGCGCTCGTCTACGCGGGCGAAGACCGGGAGATCGCCTATCAGGGCGGCGGGATCTGGACGAAACAGGGCAACGCCAGCCGGATGACCTCGCCGCCGGAGTACCACTACCGCGGGACGACCCTGACGCTGCCGATCGTCAACGTCACCGGCGAGGGGGCCATCGGCGGCCGACCCGACGGCCGGATCACGCCGGTTACGGTGGCCGAGGATGCCGTTCCCGGGGTGTCGACGCCGCTCGAATCGGGGACGATCGAGATCGAGATCCAGAGCGACTACTATCAGGGCTGGTATACGTTCCTCTCGGAACGCACCGAGGGCGAGGTCGAGATCTATCACTCGAATCAGACGGTCGTCTCGCGGCTGGTCGTCCCCGACAAGGAGACCTTCGACAACGCGCTGTCGGTCGAGACGTTCTACGAAGCAGGCGGTAGCGCCGACATCGACGAACCGGTCGAAGACGCGACACCCCACCGATCCGCCAGACCGTTGATCGACTCACAGATCGCTCAGGCGGAAGCCGACAGCACCGGCAGCGGCGATCTCTCGGCTGATGGGGGGTCGATCGACGACGGCACCTACTACATCGACGGTGATCTCGTCCTCACCGACGACCTCGATATCGACACCAGCGACGGGAACGTGACGATTATCATCGACGGGGACTTCGACATTCAGAGCAACGAGGTGACGGTGACCGATAGCTCCGATCACCACGTCGAGTACTACGTCGCCGACTCGTTCAACGCCGACGGCAACGGTTTTCTGGGAACGGCCGGCGACGAGGACGAGCCGGCGCGCAATCGGCTGTTCATCGGTGACGGCTTCCTCGACGACAACAGCGGCGGCGGCACCGTCCGGATCGAGGCGATCGTTTACGCCCCCGACGCCGATATCGAGACAAGCGGCACCGTCGACATCGTCGGCTCGGTCGTCGCCAACAGTCTCGACGTGAAGGGGAACTTTAATTTGGAGTATCAGTCCTCGTTGGACGAAACGACCGTCGAACTCACCGGCGCGGCCGACCTCCTGAAATATCTCCACGTCAGTCACAACGAGGTCCGAGTCGACCTGAACTGACGGGCTCCGACCGTCACTGTCGAAACCGCGGGTCGACCGGGCAATTGTCGACGGCTGCGTCACTGACGGAATCACGAAGTGTGTGGCCCCTCCGGGAGGGGGCCGATGCCGAAGGGGCTCCGATGGCCGCGTCGTGCGGCCGACCGTGGAGGGAGTGGGGGCCAGCGGGGACTGGATAGGGACATGATCTCGGGGAGTATTCTCACCGGGATCACAACTATCCAATCGGGACGACTGTAGCAAGAGGGTTAAAACTATTTACACCATGAATTTCATTATATACGTTACCAAATAAATCATTCAAAACAGTAATTCAGTTTTCATATGAATCACTATTCTGTGGGTCGACGGTGGTCAGACCCGTATGTCGTGGTCGAAGCACGGTGTCGACTAATGTAGGCTGTATCACCGGCTCGAGGTACTGAACGGACATAAGCAACCGACGCCACGTGCTTCAAATACGGTATGGGTTTGGGCAGATTGTGAACCGCGGTCACTTCACTCGCTACGCTCGTTTCGTTCCCTGATTCAAATCTGCCAGCACCCCATTTTCGATTCTGCGGACTCCTCGCTCTACTCACTACGTTCGCTTCGCTACGTCGTTGCGAAGAATCAAAAAGTGGGTTTGGGCAGATTTGAACTGCCGGCCTCCTCCATGTCAAGGAGGTGTCATAACCAGACTAGACCACAACCGGACCGGGTTTGTGGTCTAG
>JAWOEO010000042.1:0-5171 GCA_046482755.1 Halohasta sp.
TCGCGGAACGTCGTCGTGGCGGTGTCGCCCCGCTCGCGGTCGACGCCGAGGCCGTCGTACGTGCCGCCGCCCGACAGCTCGCGGCGCACGGTGAGACTGTCGCCGTCGCGGTCGGTGACCGTCCCCGAGCCCAAACTGATACAGTGGCCCGCAGGCTTGCCGTGGCGGATCTCGACGGAATCGCCCACGGCCGGCCCGAACGTGTCGGCGACCGTCTCGAAGGGGAACGTGCCGTCGGGCGCACAGAGCGCCTCGACGAAGTCGACGCCCGCACTCGCACCCGACGAGCCCGCCTTGATCCGGTGGTGGCCCGACATCGTCGTCGTCACCTCGCGGCGGATCTCGTCCAGGGCGAATCTGGACTCGCGGCCGAACCAGAGCCACGCCCCCGCAGCCGGGGCGGCGAGTTCGGCGGGTTCGTCGCCGGCGGCCGCGAGCCCGCCGTCGAGTCCATCCGTCCCGAGGCTCGTAGACAGGTCGGCGGCCCGGTCGGCGGTCCGATCGAGGGCGGCTTCGAGGGCGTCCATCGAGGCCTCGGTGGCGGCGTGGGCCCACCGGATCCGCCAGCCGTCGGGGGCTTCGACGCCCAGCAGGTCGGTCATCCCGACGAGTTCGCGTGCGGCCGATTCGTCGCGGGTGTCGACGGTCGGCTCGCCGTCGCCGGGGACGAGCGTCACCAGGCCCCCGGCGACCTCGATGGTGGTGTCCACCAGCGGTCGGTCGTCGGTCCACGGTGGGGCCGCCTCCTCGACCTGCACCCGGACCGCATCGCCCGTCTCGATGTGGCCGTCGACCCGCCGGAACGGGAGGTAGCCCTCGCTGTCGCCGAGGTCGACGACCGCGCCGCGGCCCGTGGTGTCGATGACCCGGCCGTCGAAGACCGCCCCCTCGGGGGCCGGGTCGACCCACCGGAGGGCGTCGATCGCCACGTCGGCCACGCGGTCGGCCACGGCGTCGACCGCCGCGGACGCGCCGTGGACGCCGACACCCTGTCGATCGGCGGTCGTCTCGATCGCCACGTCGTGGGGGTCCGTGCCGAAGGACTCCTCGAACCGGCGCTCGATCGGGCCGGAGGCCTGAACGACCTGCCAGCCGGCATCGAGACACAGTCGGGTGAGTGCGGTCGTATAGATCCCGCGAAGCCGGACGCGATAGCTTGTGGCGTCGTCGCTCATCGCGGTCGCTCCGATCGGGGCCGGTCGTGGGTGGGGCGGCTCCCGTCGACAGTCCGAACGGTTTCGACGCCCGTGGTCGTCGGCTGTGGCGCGTGGCGATCTGCTCGCATGGCTGCCGGTTGTCCCCCGACGGATTTGAAAGGTCTGTTTGGCATGGATGGGGTGCCGCATCGGGAACATCTTAGTTCCGGGCGGCCGAACGAAGCGTATGCGCGACCGGCGGGACCCAGTCGAGGCAGCCGACGACGACGGCCGGGACCTCTACGACGTGGCGACCTGGGAGGAACGGACCTCGGTCGACGGGGCGGCGGTCGCCCTCTACTGGCTGTTGACCCGGACGGCCAAATGGGTCGTCGTCCTGCTCGCGTTGGGGATCCTCGTCGGTATCGGCGGCCTCACCGCGATCAGCGAGCCGGCGATCGGGTTGCTGACGGTGCTGTCGGTGATCCCGGCGCTGGCGCTGGCGGCCTACGTCTACCGCTCGGACGTGACCTCCGGCGAGCCGCTGTCGCTGCTGGTGGCGACGTTCATCCTCTCGATCCTGTTTGCGACGTTCGCGGCCATCGTCAACAGCTACGCCCGCGAGCTGTTCGCGCCGCTCGGCGGGGTCGGACTCGTCCTGTTTTACTTCCTCATCGTCGGGCCAGGCGAGGAGGCGGTGAAACTGCTGGCGGTGCGGCTGTATGCCTACACCGACGCTCGGTTCGACTCGGTCGTCGACGGCGCGGTCTACGGCGCGATCTCCGGGCTCGGCTTTGCGACCATCGAGAACTCGCTGTATATCGTCACCCAACTCGAAGAGGCCGGCGAGCTCGCCGAACTCAGCCTCGGCCTCGGGGCCATCCTCGCGGGCGGCGACATCACCGCCGTGCGCGCGCTCGCCGGGCCGGGCCACGTCATCTACTCGGCGGTCGCCGGCTACTACCTCGGGTTGGCCAAATTCAACCCCGAAAACAGGGGGCCAATTATCGTGAAGGGGCTCCTGCTTGCGGCGGTCATCCACGCGACCTACAACTCGACGGTCGGACTGGGCTCGTTCGCCATCGCCTCGGCGACCGGGCTGCCACCACTGGCGGCGTTTTTCGTCTTCGTCATCGTCTTCGACGGGGTCTTCGGGCTCTTCTTGCTCCGGAAGATCTGGCACTACCGGTCGACCTACCGCGCGGTCGGTGCCGGCGAGCGGGAGGCCCGCACGTAGCCGGCTTAGAGCTTCTCGCGGGAGATCGAGATCCCGGTCGGCGTGATGATGAGTTGGTCGTCACCCTTCTGGACGATGTCGCCGTTTACCTCCTCGGCGACCTGCCGGAGTTCGTCGATGATCTGCTCGACGGTGCGGTCCTGGGTGCTGTGGCGGGTGATGTCGGCGATGACGAGATCGCCGTCGTAGACGGTGTCCTTGATCGGGATGACGTCTTGGCGGCCGGCGATCTCGGCGATGCGAACGGAGGGCCCAGCACCGCCGGCGGCAGTTTCGAAACTGTCGAGATCGAGTTCGACGTAGTCCTCGGCGTTCCGCTGGTCGCTGCCGCCGAGAATCTTACTCATGATACCCATACCCTCTATGGGCGGGGGTTACCCATTAGTTCTTACGTCAGACGCCCCGTGTCAGCGGCGACTCCCAAAGTGGCTTCACCACGGAACCGGAGGGTTCCGTATGACCCTCAGTCTGTGTGTCCGCGAACCCTACCGGACCGACGACGGTCGACAGTACCGGTTCGGCGTGGCCGTCACGACCCGGCTGCCGGGGGTCGGCGCGATCTGTCCGTTCGTCTCCGAGAACGGTGCGGTGGCGGTCCAGAGCCACGCCAGCGACTGGCTCGGCGAACGGACACTTTCGTATCTCGCCGACGGTCTCGCGGTCGACGACGCGGTCGGGGCCCTGCTGGCGGCCGACGACGACCGCCGCAACCGGCAGATCCACGGCGTCGACGCCGACGGAAGCGTCGCCGTCACCGGCAGCGGCTGTGTCGAGTTCGCGGGCCACCGCGAGGCCGGCCAGTTCACCGTCGCCGGCAACCTGCTGGCCGACGAGGAAGTGATTGATGCGGCCGCGAGGAGCTACGAACGGGCGGCCTTCGGCGATCCGCCGCTGACCGAGCGGCTGATCGATGCGCTGGCGGCGGGCGTCGACGCCGGCGGCGACCGACGCGAGTCGCTAACCGTGGGGAGTGCCGCCGTCCGAGTGGTCGACTCCGCGGCGCCGACTACCCGGACGTTCTACAACGACCTGCGCGTCGACGCCAGCGAGACGCCGGTCGCGGATCTGCGGACGACCTACGAGGCAGCACTGCTGGGGTACGAACAGAGCCGCGACGCCTACGCCGACGAGGTCGACGCCGGTCGGCCGGAGTAATCAGACCGAGAAGGTATAGAGGTCGTCGCCGACGTGGTGGATCGACTCGACGACCTTGTCCGAGTCGCCGACCATGTCGTCGCCGTCGGTCAGCGCACGGCCGATTGCGAGGACCTTGCCGTGGGTTTCCTCGGCGATCGCCACCAAGTCGCCGGCCGCGATGTCGGCGTCGGCCTCGACGATGCCGGGCCGCATCACGTCCGCGCCGTTAGAGACGAACGAGACCGCCCCGGCGTCGACGGTGACGACCGACTCGGTCGGGGGGAACTCGTTTGCGCCCTGGACGGTGAGGAAGGGTTCGTCGTCGAGTTCGGCGACCAACTGCTCGCCGTCGACGAGGACGACGTCGAAGGGGGTGTCGCTCAGTTCGACGAGTTCGAAGCTGTCGCCGGTAACTTCCGCACCGAACGTCTCGGCGAGTGACTCCTGGAGCGAGGAGATGGCGTCGCTCCGGAGGTGGTGTCTGGATTTGACCTGCATACCGGTGGGTGGCTGTCCCACCGAATAAATCGCCCGTTCCGTATCGGCTCTGGGTGCCGGGACGAAACCGTCGTCGTACACCCGTCAGACGGGAGGGAACAAACGATAAGTGGATCCGTGTTGAAAGAGCATGTATGTGGCGCGCCCGGAACAATCAGGGTCAGATGACGGTGAGTTGTACCGCCTGTGGAGAGTCGGTCCCGCGTTCGGAGGCGCGCGAGTACGACAAGGAGGGCAACCGGTGGGAGCGACACGACAAGGAGTTCGAACACTTCTGTAAGGACTGTTTCCGGGAGCTGTGCCACCAGCCACGCGGCGACCTCGAGGCGACCCTGACCGAGATCGAAGCCGAGGGGCTCTCCCAGAGGGAGTTCCTCGACCGGTACTTGGCCGCCGTCGACCCCGAGCGGGAGTCGACCGACCACCGGGAGTCCTGACCCCGACACGTCTTTCTACCCGACCCCCATTGGGAGAGGTATGTCAGACGAGCAGGCCCAGGCCGGCACGGCCGAGGGCCAGGGGCCGGTCCGGATTACCGAATCGATCGCCGACCAGTTGGCCGAGAAACGGGCGGACCTGTTCGCCGAGTTCGAGATCCGCGACGAGTTCCCCAGCGACGTGCTCGTGGAAGCCCGCAAGCGAACCGAGGACGTCTACGACGAGATCGAGGCCGAGATCGACGACCGGCGGGACCTCCGGGATCTCACCACGTGGACGACCGACCCGGCCGACGCCCAGGACTTCGACGACGCGATCAGCATCGACGAGGACGAGGAACACTACACGCTGTGGGTCCACATTGCGGATGTCAGCCACTACGTCCACCCCGGTTCGGCGATGTGGGCCGAGGCGCTCGAACGCTGCAACACCGTCTATCTCCCCGCCTACACGGTTCATATGCTTCCGCCCGTCCTCGCCGAAACCGTCTGTTCACTGGTTCCCAACGAGGACCGACTGGCCCACACCGTCGAGATGACGATCGATCGGGAGACGCTGTCGTTCGAGGAGGTCGACATCTACAAATCGGTCATCCACAGCGACGAACGGATGACCTACACCCAAGCCGAAGATCGGATCGACGAAGAGGGTGCGCCGCTCCACGAGGAATGTGCTCTCGTTTTTGAGCTGGCCGAACAGCTCCACCAACAACGGAAGGAAGACGG
>JAWOEO010000057.1:0-2801 GCA_046482755.1 Halohasta sp.
AGCGCGACAACCGGGGCGGCGATTGCTCCGAGAGCGAAGACGATCATGGCGAGCGCGCCGAACCACGCCGGGTCGACCGACAACTGAAGGATCGTGGATACGGGCGCGGGTCCGGTCATATCTCTCGTTGGCGGTGAGAGGATCAAATCGGTTCCGCTCTCGGAGGGAAAGACAGTTGCCCGCTGGGCAGAGACGAAGGGTATGCGCATTGCCGTTCCCAATAAGGGTCGACTGCACGAGCCGACGGTGGAGCTTCTCGAACGGGCAGGCCTCCACATCGAGAACGGAGCCGACCGCAAGCTGTACGCCGACACGGTCGACCCCGAGGTGAGCATCCTCTTTGCCCGGGCCGCCGACATCCCCGAATACGTCGACGACGGTGCCGCGGAGATCGGGATCACCGGGCTCGATCAGGTCCACGAATCCGAGTCGGAGCTGGAGGAACTGCTGGATCTCGGCTACGGCCGCTGCCGGCTCGTACTGGCGGCCCCCGAAGACGGCGATATCACTGACCCCGAGCAGCTAGACGGCAAGACGGTCGCCACCGAGTTCCCCACCATCACCGAGCAGTACTTCCGGGGCCAGCAGATCGACACCGAGATCATCGAGGTGACCGGCGCGACCGAACTCACCCCACACGTCGAGATGGCCGACGCAATCGTCGACATCACCTCGACCGGAACCACCCTGAAGGTCAACCGGCTCGCCATCCTCGACGAGGTGTTGTCGAGTTCGGTCCGGCTGTTCGGCCGCAGTGAGACCGCCAGCAACGAGAAGGTCCAGCAGTTGGTGACGGCGCTCGAATCGGTGCTCGCGGCCAACGACAAACGCTACCTCATGATGAACGTCGCCGAGGAGAACCTCGCAGGCGTTCAGGACGTGATTCCCGGCCTCGGCGGCCCGACAGTGATGAACGTCGCCGGCAGCGATGACGTGGCCGTCCACGCAGTCGTCGACGAACGACAGGTCTTCGAGGTGATCAACGACCTGAAAAGCGAGGGTGCAAGCGACATTTTAGTCACCGAGATTGAGCGGCTCGTGGAGTAGGCACTGCCTACTCGGACAACGGCCGGAGTGCCGGCAGGCTGATCGTCGGCCGAACCGCGAGAGTGCCGTATCGGAACCGGCAGTAGCCGACGACACCGATGGCCGCCACGATCACGCCGAACAGCCCCAGCAGGCCGGCCTCCGGACCGAAGGGGCCCCCGGAGACGACCGTCGACCCGCGGGGGACGGTGCGGACGACCGACACCGGGAGGGTGATGCCGCTGACCGGCAGGCCGTAGACGAGCCCCTGAAACGCGTTCCACGTGGTGTGGATCCCGATCGAGAGCGCCAACTCGCCGGTATAGAGGTAGCCGAGGGCGAGCATCACCCCGGCCGCAGAGATGACCGTCGTACTCGCCAGCGTCGCGTTCGGGTTCGTCGCGTGGAGGCCGCCGAACAGCAGCGCCGATAGCAGGGTGGCGAGGGCGGCGGCCATCGGCGGGCCGATCCGGTCGACCCACCGGAACCCCTCGGCGAGGTTGGTCAGCAGATAGCCACGGACGAGCAACTCCTCGTAGAAGCCGACGACGACGAAGACGGCCGTGAGCGCGGCGAACCCCGGAAGGGAGCCGGCGGTGGGCCCGACGCGGTCGACGGCGAGCCAGCCGCCGGCGAGGCCGACCACCACGACCGCCGTGATCGCCCCCGCACCAAGGGCGAGGCCGACCGCCCAGTCGACCCACCACTCCCGGTCGACCCGGAGGCCGAAATCCGACAGCAGGCGGCGGTCGAGAAGGCGGGCGACTGCCACGAGCGCCGCGGCGACGACCAGCCCGACGACGGCGTTCAACACCAGCGGGCGCACGGTCGGCCCGGCGGCATCGAGGAGCCCGTCGACGCCGAGAGCCGTCCGGATGATTTGCAGGCCCAACACGCTGGCGATCGCCACCAGCGTGAAGAACACGAGGCCCAGCGCGAGCCGCCACGGTGCGCGGAGCCGGCGTTCGGATCGGTTCCAGAGGAGCCACAGGAGACGGCCCATACCGGCCCATCGGGACACCGCTACCTGTAGCCTGTGGTTGTCGGGTCAGCCGGGCACGGTCGACAGCAGGATGAGTCCGCCGAAGAGGACGGTGCCGAGAAGCACCGAGATGATGGCGTGGACCGCCAACAGCGAGAGGGTGAGGCGGCGCGGCTGGTCGTAGACCAGTTTGATCGCCACCCCGTCGACGACGATGGCGGCGAGGATACCGACGACGCCCGGAATCGACAACAGCGGCGTGGCGACCGAGACGGCCGCGGGCCCCGCGCCGACGCCGAGGGCCTTGGTCGGCGAGACGTCGCCGAGAACGTTTCGGGCGGCCAGGTGGGCAGTCAGCGAGAGAAACAGCGCCAGCAGCCCGACGGTACCGAGCACCGCGACCGGGCTCGGGGGTGTTTGCAGGACGAACGGAGCCGACAGGAGCGTGGCCACCATACCGGCGGTAGCCGCCGTGGGGTGTCGAACCTGTCGGTTTTCAGGCTAACAACCCGAGGTCGTCGAGCCGATCGGTGATGACGTCGACGGCGGCCTCGGCGTCGCTGGGTTCCTTGCCGCCGGTGATCACGAGTTTGCCGGAGCCGAACAGCAGGGCGACGACGTCGGGATCGTCGAGTCGGTAGACGAGGCCGGGGAACTGTTCGGGTTCGTACTCGATGTTTTCGAGGCCGAGCCCGATGGCGATCGCGTTGAGGTTGAGGTCGGTGCCGAGATCCGCGCTAGTAACGATGTTCTGGACGGTGATTTCGGGGTCGTCGGCGATCGGGATCTGGAG
>JAWOEO010000140.1:0-6044 GCA_046482755.1 Halohasta sp.
CTGCACCGAGCAGGAAAACCCAGTCACCACCCACGACCTCTTAGAAGGCGAGGACGTCGAGTATCAGGAGTACACGCTCGTCAAATTCAGTCAGGGAGACACCACGATTCCGATGGCGACGCTTCGACCCGAAACGGTCCGTGGCGTCACCAACGCCTACATCAACCCCGACTCCACGTACGTCGAGGCCACCGTCGATGGCGAGCAGTGGCTCGTTTCGGTCGAAGCCGCCGAAAAGCTCGAACTCCAAGATCACGCCGTCGAGATTCACCGCGAGTTCGCGGGCGAGGAGTTCGTCGGCGAGCACGTCACCAACACCGTTACCGGCGACGAGGTCATCGTCCTCCCCGCCGAGTTCGTCGACGCCGACAACGCGACCGGCGTCGTCATGTCGGTGCCGGCCCACAGCCCCGACGACTATCTGGCCCTCCAGGAGGCGAAAGCCGATCCCGAACGGCTCGAATCCTACGGGGTCGACCCCACGGAAGTAGCGGCCATCGAACCGGTCCCGATTCTCGATGTCGAAGGCTACGGCGAGATCCCCGCGAAGGACGCCGTCGAGAGCGCCGGGATCACCAGCAGCAACGACCCGGATCTCAAGGAGGTCACCCAGGACGTCTACAACGCGGAGTTCCACACGGGTCGACTCCACGACGAGTACGGCGAGTACGCCGACGAACTTATCGAGGACGTGCGCGACGAGTTAGCTGCCGCCTACCGCGAGTCAGGCGCGTTCGGCGCGATGTACGACTTCCCCGAGCCCGTGGTCTCGCGGGCTGGCGGCAAAGTAGTCGTCGCCTACCAGGATACGTGGTTCCTCACCTACAACGACGAGGACTGGAAAGCCGAAGCCAAGCGCGTGGTCGACCAGTTGGACACCAACCCGGCCAACACCCGCGGCGAGTACGACCACACCATCGACTGGCTCAACGAGTGGCCCTGTATCCGCAACTACGGGCTCGGCACGCGGCTGCCGTGGGACGATAGCTTCGTCATCGAGCCGCTGAGCGATTCGACGATCTACATGGCCTACTACACCATCGCCCACCGGCTCGACGAAATCCCGGTCGACGACCTCGACCGGGACTTCTTCGACGCGCTGTTCTACGGCGAAGACGCAGTAGAGGGCGTGGTCGACGACCGCGCCCTCGATCTCCGCGCGGAGTGGCTCTACTGGTATCCCGTCTCCCAGCGGTTTTCGGCCAACGACCTCATCTCGAACCACCTGACGTTCTACCTGTTCCACCACGCGGAACTGTTCGACGAGGCCCAGTGGCCCGACGGCATCACCATCATGGGAATGGGCCTGTTGGAGGGCGAAAAGATGTCCTCCTCGAAGGGCCACGTCGTCCTCCCCGGCAAGGCCATCGAGAACTACGGCGCAGACACCGTCCGCTTCTTCCTGCTCAACTCCGCCGAGCCGTGGCAGGATTACGACTGGCGGGCCGAGCAGGTCGAAGGTGTGGAAACCCAGCTCCGCCGGTTCTGGAACCGCGCCCAAGAGCTGATCGAGGACGACGAGCCGGACGTCGACCCCGAAACCGATCTCGAACACATCGACCGCTGGCTGCTCTCGAAGCTCCAGTCGACCATCGAGTCGACGACGCAAGCGCTCGAAAACGCCGAGACGCGGAGCGCCTCGCAGGCGGCCTTCTACGGCTTCGAGGAGCACCTCAAATGGTACCGCCGTCGCGCCGATCTCGACCGGCTGGGGGCCCAGTGGACGCTCCGCCACGTCCTCCAAACCCGGCTCCGACTGCTGGCTCCGTTTATCCCCTTCATGACTAACGAGCTGCACGAACAGCTCACCGGGACCCCGGCCGAGGACGCCCCGTGGCCCGCGGTCGACAGCGAGTGGCAGTCGACGCGCACCGAAACCGAGGAGCGACAGATCGAACGACTCACCGACGACATACAGGACATCCTCACCGTCACCGAACAGGACCCCGAGACGATCCGCGTCTACGTGGCCGCCGACTGGAAGCAGTCGGTCTTCGAGACGGTCCGTGAGACCGGGACGGACGTCGGCGACGTGATGAGCGAAGTCATGCAGGACCCCGACCTCCGGGAGCGTGGCAACGAGGTCAACCAGTTGGTCCAGGATCTAATCGACCTCGTTCGGAGCCTCGACGACGACACGCTGGCCGCGATGGCGGCCGTCGACGAGGTTTCGACTTACGAGACCGCGGTCGACTTCCTCGAACGGGAGTACGACGCCACCGTCGAGGTGTACGCCGAGGACGACGAGGGGATCGTCGACCCCGAGGACCGGGCCGCGAAAGCGGTGCCGTTCCGGCCGGCGATCCACATCGCCTGATCGGCCATAGGCGGCCCGATCTTAGACGTTTCGGGCCAGCCGCGCCGCCCGGATGGCGGTCAACACCAGCACAACGAGCAGCGCGGTCGACACCGCGAAGACGATCGCCAGCAGCAGGAACCACCCTTCAGGCCCGACCACCGGGTACTCTCGTGTGGTGACGACGGGACCGAGCAGTTCGAACACCCGTACCGCGTAGGCCACTGTCGCTACGAGGAGCCCGACGACGACCCCGACGGCCACGTTTCGCCGCACGGCGAGGGCGTCCATCAGCGTCTCCGGCCGATTGTCAGCGTCGCTCACACACCGATGTAGTCACCGACTAACTAAATCGACTCCGACTTTCGGCCGCCCCGTTCATCTGTAGGCCTCGAACTCCTCGCCGAACAGCAGGAAGTAGCCGGTCCCGAGCAGGCCGATGCCGCTCGCCAGCCCGAAGGCCAAAAGCGGGCTTTCGGGCACCAACTGTCCCGGCCCGAACGGGTCGGCGAGACCGCCGTAGATCGCGCCGCCGACTGCGCCGCTGGGGATCACAATCAGGTTCCGGAGCAGGTAGTAGGTGCCGGTGAGCCGTCCGCCGCCCCCCGATTCGGCCGGACCGACGATCAGGGCCTTGTGGGCCGGTAGCCCGGCAAACCGGAGCCCCGAGAGCGCAAAGAGGACGACCATCGCGGCCGTGCTGGCCGGGGCCACGATCAGCAGGATCGGGAAGACCGCGTACACCGCAAAGCCGGTTGCGACGACGGGTTTGAGCCCCACCCGCTCGGCGGCGGCCGCTGCGGGGGCCATCACCAGTAGGGCGACCGCCATCTCGACGCCCAGCAGGAGCCCGAAGAACGCATCCGGCGAGAGGTCGACACTCCCGACTACTGGGAACGTCGCTGCCAGACCCACCCCGCGGAGGTCGGTGACGACGATGATGAAGAAGACGTACACCATCCCGTTGGCGAACCGGACCAGCGTGTCGCCGATCAGTAGCGGCCGCAGCGCCGACGGCATGTTCCGCAGATCCGCGCGGATCTGTGCGAGGCCGGCAAACGAACCGCCGAACGAATCCTCGCTGGCGTCGTAGGAGCGGTGCTGGACGAGGGTTGCGACCGCACCGAAGACGACCGCTACCGCCAGTACGTAGCGGAAGCTCACCGCAAACGCGGGGTGGAGAGTCAGCAGGCCGGCCGCAATGACGGGCCCGATCAGGAACGCGCTCCGACGAAACGTCTCGGTGCTGGCGAAGCCGCGGGCCAACTGGCCGGCGTCGACGCTCTGTTTGACGATCGCGAAGGTCGCTCCCAGTCCGAAGGATTTCCACGCTTGGGCGAGGACGAGGCCGACGAACACCCAGAGCCACGCCGGGATCGCCACGCCAGCAACGGTAAGCGTCCCCAGCGACGGGGCGACGAGCCAGAGGCCGAAGCCGAGCGTCGAGGCAAGTCCGAAGACCGTCAGGGCGTACCGCGAACCGATCCGGTCGGAGACGACGCCGCCGGGATAGGGGTAGACGGCGCTGAGCAGGTTGCCGAAGGTACCAAAGAGGCCGATGACGAACGCGCTGGCCCCGAGAACCTCCAGATACCGCGGCAGGAACCGGGTGGTCATCTGGAAGCCGAGGCTGAAGGCGAACATCGCCACCGAGAGGACGAGCACGTCGCCGTCGAGTCGGAAGAACTGCCGGTAGCCGGCCAGCGGTCCGGTCGACCGATCGCTCATTGGGTCGACGTCGGCCAATGGGGGAAAAACGCTACCGAAACCCGCATTGGGAGCGGCTGGTTCGCCCGGACCGAACCCCTAAAGGTCGGCCCGCTCGTCACTGTGGCCAATGACGATCTCGCTGGGCACCGCGAGTGCAGCCCCCGGAGCGGTCGACACCGGTCGACTCGACGTCGGCGAAACCCGCGACGGCAGCAGTGTCGGCCTCCCGGTGGCAGTGATCAACGGTGCCGACGACGGCAAGCGGCTCTATCTGCAGGCAGTCAGTGACGGCGACGAACTCAACGGCCTCGGCGTGATCCGCCGGGTCGTCCCGCAGATCGACCCGGCCGAACTCTCGGGATCGATCCTCGTCGTCGGCATCGTCAACTACTTCGGCTATCAGGTAGGCGAACACCGCAACCCGATCGACGACCGCAAGCTGAACCGGACGTTCCCCGGCGACACCGGCGGCAGTTCCAGCGAGCGCATCACCGCCGCCGTCTTCGAGGCCGCCAAAACCGCCGACCTCGTGTTGGACCTCCATCAGGGCTCGACCAGTCGGATGATCGACGAGGTCCGGGTGCGGTGTGGCCGCCGCCACGGCCTCCACAGCGAGTGTCTCCAGCTCGCCAAGGTCTTCGACTGCGGCTACGTCCTCGACCAGAAGGGCCCCGACGGCCAACTCGCCCGCGTGGCCCCCGACGAGGGGGTGCCGACGATCGACCCCGAACTCGGCGGCGCGGTCGGCTTCGACGAAACCAGCATCCAGCGCGGCGTCGACGGCGTGTTCAACGTGCTCCGGTACTACGGGTTCCTCGACGGCAAGACCGACCCCGGCCGCCAGACGCGGGCCAAGCGGTTCGACCAGTACGGCGCGCCCGCCGGCGGCATCGTCGACTTCCGGGTCGAGTTGGGGGCCCGCGTCTCCGCGGGCGACACGCTCTTCGAGGTGACCGATCCCTTCGGCCGGGTCGAGGCCAGCGTGACCGCCGACAACGACGGCATCTTCTGGCGCTCCCGGCGGCTTCCGCAGGTCGCCACCGGGGAGTACGTCTGCTCGGTCGGCACCACCGTCGACAGCTACTAGTCAGCGTTCGGGATGGGTCGGCGCGTCGAACCCGCCGCGAACGAGTGGTTTGGCGATGTGGCGGCGGGCGACCGGCGGCACCTCGTACCAGCCAACTTCGAGGTCGCGGTCGACCGCGCGGTCGACTTTGCCCGGCGCGCTCGTCTTGCAGTCCCGACAGCGGTAGCCCTGCCCGCGACCGGCCGACTCCATCGTTCGGCCGCAGTCGGGGCAGTCGGGGGTCACCTGCTCGGTCCGGACCAGCTCCCGCACGGCAAACTTTTCGAGCTTGATCGTCCCCTCGCTGTGTTCCCCACAGACGGTCAGCCGGTCGTCGACCCGGAGGGCCCGCACCCGATCGCGGAACCGTTTGGTCGGCTCGAAGGCCACGCAGTCGACCGTCTCGGTGGCGGCCTCCTCGTTGTCGTCCTCCGCGGCCAATTCAAAAAAGACGTGGCCACCCTGTCGGGTTTCGGGCGTCGACGCGACGACGCCGTCGACCCGGTAGCCAGCGCCCTCCCGGAGCGCGCCGATCGTCCCGTCGGCGAGATGCTGGTCAGTGCCCTGATTCGTGAGAAAGGTCGACCACCGGTCGACCCGCTCGGTCCCCGCGGCATCGGCGATCCGGTCGGCGACCGCCTCGCCGGCCTCGCGGTCGTCGCCGCGAATCCCGTAGAGGATCGGCCCCGGCGCGTTGGGGACACAGACCGCCGCGCCGGCCGTTCGGTCGACGGTGTCCCAGACCTCAGGGTAGCCATCTTTGGCGGCCGCGAAGACGGCCTCGTAGTCGACCGCCCGCGGCGTCCCGCAGCGGTCGAACGCTCGGTAGGCAATCGTCTCATAGGTCCACACGTCGAAGGCCGCCCACGCACCGACCGCCGCCAGCGCGCCGATCCGCCCTCGGCCCCGAACGTCGCAGCCGGCCCCCGCCCAGCCGCGGTGGTGGTAGCCCGCCGTCCCGATGGTGGTGAG
>JAWOEO010000194.1:0-17900 GCA_046482755.1 Halohasta sp.
CGAGGATATCGAGGGCCTCCGACTGCGTGGGGAGTTTGGTGCCGCCGCCGACGGTGCCGATTTCGAGGCTGGCCAGCGAGACCGAAAAATAGAGATCGCCGTCGTCGGTGACCTCGGCGGTCGTGATCGCGTTCGCGCCCTCGACGACTTGGGCCTCGTCCTGGCCGGTCGCCAAGAACATCGCTGCCACCGGATTAGCGACATGGGCATTGAATCCGAACGAGCCAGCCTTCGCCGAGCCGATGAGATTCTTGCGTGTATTTATTTCGGCGATGGCTTCGGGCGTCGTATGGAGTGTGGCGTCGACGACCTCGCGCGGTACCACCACATCGGCGGTCACCGACCGACCGCGGCCCTCGACGGCGTTGATCGCGGCGGGCTTTTTGTCCGTACAGAGGTTCCCTGAGAGGGCGACCAGCGAGGCCGAAGTCTCGGCTTCGACCAACTCACAGGCCTCCTTGGTTGCGATTGTCACCATGTTCATTCCCATGGCGTCCTTGGTATCGTAGCGGAAGCGGAGATAGACGTTGTTGCCGACTACGTAGGGGGTGACACCCTGTAGCTCGCCGTGATTGGTCGTCGACTCGGCGGCCTGCTTCAACTCTTGGCCGTTCTCGCGGACCCACTCGACGAGCGCGAGGCCCTCGGCCACGTCGTCGACCCGGAAAACGGGCGCACGGGTCATCCCGGCCTTGGTAACGCGGGCGGTCGCGCCGCCGGCGCGGTTGATCACCGAACAGCCGCGGTTGACGGAGGCGAGCAGTGCGCCCTCGGTCGTGGCAAGTGGAAGATACCGCTCGTCGTCGAGTGCGCCGCCGTTGATATTCACCGGGCCGACAACGCCCAGCGGGACCTGGACGGTTCCGATCATGTTTTCGATGTTCGGCTCGGCGGCCTCGGCAGGAAAGCCGTAGGCACCGGTCGACGAGAGCTCCGCGCCCGACTGGTCTTCGACGAGCAGTCGACGGGCGGCGGCCGCGGTGTCAGGGTCGGTGTGGTCGTCGAGTTCGTGGAGTCGGCGATCGCCATCGCGGACTTCAGCGGCGAGTTCGGCAGCCTGCTCGAAGTCGACGGCTGCGGGACCAGCCTCGGGTTCGGTCGCGTCCGGATCGGCGTCTGCGGTCATGGCCGTCCATCGTTGCGGCGGTTGCTAAGGGTTGTCGGTCCAGTCCCGCGGCCGGAGCTACCGATGGCCGACGACCGACCGGAGGAACGTGAGTTGATGGCCGACGACCGTCTCGAAGTCCTCGCCGAACACCGAGAAGTGGTCGACCGGGGCTTCGAGATACGTCGCCTCGGCGATGCCGTCGGCGGCGTCGGCCGCACCTTTCGCGGGGACGACCGCATCGTCACGACCCCCGATGAGGAGGGCCGGACAGCGAATCTCCTCGACTTCGGTGACCGGCCGGTAGCGCGGTAGCGAGAGGAAGAGCCGGGCCGGAACCCGGTTGGGCCAGTCGGCGTGGCGATCGACGAGATCGAACGCCGCCCGTTTCGCGCCCGGCGCAGTCACGACACCGAAGCCCTCGGCGTCGTCGACGATCCGGACCTCGGTTCCGAAGCCGAATCGGTGACCGAGAGCATCACGGAGCCCGCTCGCCAGCGATTTGAGCAGGCGTTTCGGCTGCCGGAGCATCCCGAGCGTCTGGGCGCGGCCGTCGACGAACGGACAGGTCGCGATCACGCCGGCGATCCGGAAGTTTTCGGCGGCAACCGACAGCGCGTGGCCGCCCGACAGCGAGTGGCCCCAGACGACCAGTCGGTTGCTGTCGACGTCGGCTTCGGCGCGCATCGCCTCGATAGCCGCCTCGTAGTCGTCGACCTGCTTGGCAGGACTGACGAGTCCCCGCGGCTCGCCGTCGCTGTCGCCGTGGTGGCGGTAATCGAAGGTGAAGGCGGCGTAGCCGGCCTCGGCGAACCGCTCGGCGACCGCCGGGAGGCCGAACGACTGCCAAAACCCGAGCCCCGGTGCCATCACGACGACCGGGGGGTGATCAGGGCGGTCGGGGAGATAGAGCGTGCCACGACAGGTCTCGCCGTCGCTGTCGAACTCGACATCGCGTGTCGAGTACGCCTCGCGTGAGGGTCGACGGAGCGACTGCTGGCTCCGGTTGACCGGTGTGCGTCGGCCGGCGGTGCCGCCCGCGGCCGACCCTCGGCCGGTGTCGGTCGGGTCTCGGTTCCCGCCATCGAGCGCGTCCATGGCGAGCGCTACGCCCCCGAGGGATTAAATACCCGGCTCCGACCGGCCGGCGGTGGGTCCATACCACTTATTCGCACGTCGACTGAATAGCGCGTATGGACGTGATTCCGAACGGACGGTCGCTCCCGCCGGTCGACCGGCTGCCGGGGTGGCTCGCGCCGGTGCCTGAGCGGCTCGAAACGCTCGGGCTGCGACTGGTCTGGCTCGTCGTCGCCGTCAACCTCGCGGGGACCGCCTTCGGCTTCTGGTACTACTTCCCGCAGTTTTCACAGACCGCCCCCGAGATGTGGCTGTTCGTCCCCGACAGTCCGATGGCGACGCTGTTTATCGCCGGCGCGTTCGCGCTGTGGGCGCTCGGCCGCGAAAACGACTACCTGACCGCGCTGGCCTTCTTCGGCAACATCAAACTCGGCCTCTGGACGCCGTGGGTTCTCGTGGTTTTCGCCGACGCCTTCCTCGAGTTCACCGCGCTTCCGATGTACGCCTTCCTGCTGGTAAGCCATCTGGCGATGGTCGTCCAGGCGTTCGTCCTCCACCGCATCACCGACTTCCCGGTTGCGGCCGTCGGCGTCGCCACTCTCTGGTACACCGTCGACCTGACGGTCGACTACTTCATTCCGGTCGTCGGCGACCCTCACCACACGACGATTCCCGTCGCCTACGGCACCGAGATCGCCCTCGGTGCGTCGGCCTTCCAACTGGCGGCGTGGGGTGCAGTCGTCCTCACGATCGCCCCGCTGTTTTGGGCCCTCGCCACCCGGCTCGAACGCCAGCCGAGCCAGTAGCGAGGAGTTACTTATCAGTAGTCACCGACTACCAGCCGGATCGGTGTCGAACTGTCGACAGCCGACCGACCAAACGCTCATTTCACCCATGGGACGCTTCATATCCGTTGGCGACAACGATCCGGATATGAAACGACGACAACTCCTCGGTAGCACTGGCGCGGTCGCGGCGGCCGCCTTCGCTGGCTGTCTCGGCGGTGGAAGTGGTGGGAGCGACGGCGACGAGCGGACGATCACGGTGAGCAAATCCGGCGAAGTAACTGCCGAGCCGGATATGGCGGTGGTCCGGGCGGCCGTCGAGGCCACTGGTGACGATCAAACTGCGGTCCGCGACGAACTCTCGCAGCGCGCCGATCGTCTGACTGAGGCCCTGCAGGACGCCGGGATCGATGCCGAGGCGATCACGACCGATCGGTTCGACATCCGCGACCGGACCGACAGGCGGCCGGCCGAGGAGGCCGAGTCCGGACCGACCTACGTGGGCGTTCACGCCTTCCGGATCGAGGTCGACGACGCCGACGCGGCCGGCGAGATCGTCGACACGGCGGTCGAGGCGGGGGCCGACGACATCGGCCGCATCGGCTACACCCTCTCGGAGGAGCGGCAGGCCGAACTCCGCGAGGAGGCCCTTCAGTCGGCGCTGGAAGCGGCGCGAACCGAAGCCGAGTTCGTCGCCGGCGAGGTCGACGCCTCAGTGGGCGATGTCGTGACCGTCGACACCGATCAGGATCGGGTCTCACCGGCCTACGAAACAGCCGAAGACGATGCCGGCGGCCGGTCGACGGAGCTCCGGCCCGACGACGTCACCGTGCGGGCGACCGCGACGGTGAGCTACCGGCTCGACTGAACGCGGCCGGCCTTCGACGGCCTCAGGCGGTTTCGTTGTCGGACTCGTTGGTTTCGTTGCCGCCGGCTCCCTCGGCGTCACTGCCGGTGCTGTCCTCGACGAGTTCGAGGTCGAACGGTTCGTCGACCGGTGCGTCGCCGGGTTCGAGGTAGCCGACCGCGAAGGCGGTGTAGACGGTCCCGGCCTCGACGGGCACATCGAAGCTGGCGACCGCCTCGCTGTCGGGTTCGGCGTCGGCCGGCCGGACTTCGAGGGTGTACTCGTTGGGTGGAGCCTCGCCGGCTTGTGCTTCGCCGAATCCGAGGTCTTCGAACAGCGGGTCGCCGGTGTCGGCGTCGCTGACCGTGACCGCCGGGGCGTCGGGGGCGGCGTGGATTCCTCGAACGCGGGCGTTCTCGCCGGGATCGCTCAGATCGTCCTCGAACACCTCGACGGCGAACGGCTCGTTCTCCTCGCCGACCTCGCCGATCGCTGCTATCGTGTAGTCGGCGGCCGCCACCTCGATCGAATCCTCGAAGACGACCTCCGCTTCGTCGCCAGCGGCGGTGATCCGCACGTCGTAGGTCGCCGGCGGGAGTTCGGCGTACTCGCTGACGTCTCGGTAGGCGACGTCCTCGAAGGCCGGCTCGTCGTCGACGTAGACGTCGACGTTCGGCGCATCCGGCGAGAGGTGAGCGACGCGGACGCCAGCGGTCTCCTCCTCGGTTGGCTCCTCGTCGGCCGGTTCCTCGGTCTCGTTGCCCCCATCGGCCGGCTCCTCGTCGGCCGGCTCTTCGGTCTCGTTGCCATTGCCGCCGGTGTCTGCACAGCCGGCCAGCCCGCCGACCACCGCGACACCACCGACCGTCTTCAGCAGTCTCCGTCGTGTATGGGTTGCCATATGGTTCGAACATACAATCGGGTGACAAACGCATAAATGATTCGACATATTCAGCAAATATTATGATATTGATAGACGGGTTTGTTTTTATTTATTTATAAATAGATAGTCGACTCGCCAGCGTCGACTGACCGGCAATATTTCTATCAGATATTGGATATGCTGGCCGGCAGATCGGTTCCTCACTGGACGGGCGGCCGGCAGAGTCCGACGACATCGTGGAGGTCCTCGACGACGTGAGTCGGTGTCGGTGAGGGTCGGTGGTCACGGCGGTGGGGCCGGCGGATGAACGCGGAGTCGACGCCGGCGTTGGCGGCCGCCCGAATATCCGAGTCGTTGTCGCCGACGAAGAGAGGTGATTCCGCGCCGAGCGCCTCGATGGCTCGGTCGAGGTAATGGCTGGCCGGCTTCTTCCGAATGAGGCTTTCGAGGGTCGGCTCGCGGCCGACCGCGACCCCGAAGTAGGAATCGAGCCCGAAGTGGTCCAGCAGGAAGTCGACGGTCGACTGCTGGTTCGAACTGACGATTCCCGCCGGAACCGACAGCCGGTCGAGGGCCGCGACGTCCTCGTATGGGGTCTTCCGGCCGGCACGGGCCTCGGCCTGCTGGCGCTCGGCCGATAGCCGGTCGCGCCGTGCCCAGAACGTCTCGGGGTCGAGCCCGTACGCCGCACAGACCGCTCGAACCTCGGCCGGAGAGACGTCGACGACCAGCGAGTCGACGAGCGACGGGTCGGGGTCGGCAACGCCGGCGGCGTCGAACGCCGCCCACGTCGCCTCCTGTAACACGTCGTAGGGCGTCCGGGAGACCAACACCCCGTCGTTGTCGAATATCACCGCATCGTACATATCGAAACCAACGAACGGCAGCGGGAAAACTGTGTGCAACGGGGGTTTTAGCCGATGGCCCACGTAGGGAGAGTATGGCCGAAACACGGGAGGAGGTCTGTATCGTGGGGGCGGGACTGGCGGGCGTCGGCGTTGCCTACGGGCTCCGGAACGAACCGGTCGAGGTGACGATCCTCGAAAAGAGCCGCGGCGTCGGCGGCCGGGCGGCGACCCGGCGCAAGCACGGCTGTCGCTACGACCACGGCGCGAACTACATCAAGGACGGCGACGACCGCACCGACGAGTTGGTCCGCGAACTCGGCCAGCAGGGGTTGGTCGACATCGAAGAGCCAGTCTGGACGTTCGACGCCGACGGCGAGATCAGCCCCGGCGACCGGCGGGCGGCCCACAAGTGGACGTGGACCGAGGGGATCACCCAGTTCGCCAAACGTGTGCTCGATCGAACTGACGCCACGGTCCACAGGACTACCCGCGTCGACGGCCTTACTCGGACAGCCGACGGCTGGACGCTGTCGGACACCGACGGAACCGATCACGGACCGTTCGAGGCGGTCGTCCTCACGCCGCCAGCCCCCCAGACTGCCGACCTGCTGGCGTCGACGAGCGTCGACGATGCCGTAGCCAGCGAAACGGCCGCGGCCACACTCGACCGGTCGACCGAGGCCGTCCGTGAGGTGCCGTTCCGGACGATCCGAACGGTCGTCCTGCAGTACCCCTTCGAGATCGATCGGCCCTACTACGCGCTGGTCAACACCGACCGCGAACACCCGATCGGCTGGCTAGCCCGAGAATCCTGCAAAGATGGCCACATCCCCGACGGCGAGAGCCTGCTCGTCGCCCAGATGGCTCCCGACTGGTCGACCGCCCACTACGACGACTCCCTCGATTCGGCGGCCGACGAGGTCGCGGGGATGGTCGCCGAGCTGCTGGACGACGACCGGCTGGCCGAGCCGGGGTGGGTCGACGATCAGGGCTGGCGGTACGCCCTGCCGGATGCCGGCCTCGCCGACGGGATCGCCGCGGACCTCCGCGAGCAGTCGCTGTTCCTCGCTGGCGACTGGCTCGTCGGCGAGGGACGGGCCCACCGGGCGTTCTGGAACGGCGTCGACGCGGCCGAGCGGATCGTCGACCGCTGACGGCATCGGCAGTCAGGCGGCAAAAAAGCGTGTGTCGGAGCTACTTCTGCTGGCTCGCGGCGGGCCAATTGAGCACGTCGGCGAACTCGTCGCGGAGCTTCTCCGTATTGACCGGTTTGGTGACGTAGCCGTCGGCACCGGCGCGGGCGGCCTCCCGCATCTTCTCTTTCTGTTTGACGCTGGTGACCATCACGATGATCGTCTCGGGTGAGATATCCTTGATGTTTTTGACCGCGGTGATGCCGTCCATCTCCGGCATCATGATATCCATCGTGATGACGTCCGGTCGTTCCTCTTTGAACTGGTCGATCGCCTCCTTGCCGTTTTCGGCGGTGGCGACGATCTCGAACCAGTCCTCGATCGTGTTCGAGACGATCGTCCGCTGGAACGAGGAGTCGTCGACGACGAGTGCCCGGTCGCTCATGCGTTGCGATTGTCGGGTGGATATATAGTAGTTACTGCGTTACACTTCAGACTCCGATTTTGATTTTAAGCACCCACTTATTGTAATTATTTGGTTACATCTAACTGCAAGATACTACTATTTACATGCTACTTACGGTAATTTAGTTGTAAGATAGCCACATATAATCCGATTGTATATAAATTATACAGAGATAACCGACTCAATTATTTATATGTCGAATCCAGAACGGTCTGGGAAACCTGACCGTGGATCGTACTGATCGAAGCGGCCGGCAGGGTGGGTCGACACCGCGGAGTCGGCGCGGGGTTCTCGAGACCGTCGGCGGGCTGATCGCGGCACCGGTCGGGATCGGAGCGACGGCTTACGGGCTCGACCGCTCGTATCGGGACGTCGACGGTGACGGGATTCCCGACTCGCTGGAAGCCGATGGGGACTTCGAGACGTGGGTGACCGACGTCTTCGGGGCCGATCAGTGGTCCGGGCTGGACAGCGCGCGCCGGGATCTGTTGGTCGACGTCCGCTACGTGGGCGAGACCGAGGTCCGCGAGCGGACGAAATCACGAGTGGTCGAACTGTTCCGGGCCAACGGTATCCACCTCCAGTGGCTCGACTATCCCGACCGCTACGATCGGTCGCGTTTCGAGCGGCGGTACGGCTACAACGTCAGGGAGATCCTCTGGTCGCCGTGGAGTTTCTACCACCAAGCGGTCGAGCGTCGACTGAAAAACGTCGCCCTCCAGCTGATCGTCGTGCCGGGGTTCGCCGAGGGGCCGCACCGGGAGTACCTCTACAGTCCGTGGACGGAGTTCGAGGCGGGCTCGGGCTACGTCAGGGGGTTCAACACGGGCAACCGCGCGGTGGTCGCCGGCAGCCACGGCCACGAGGCCGAGGCGAAACTGATCTGCCACGAAATCGCCCACTACGCGCTGTGTCACTCGACGGATCCCGAAAACACGGGCCTCATGGGCACGCAAGACGAACTCGACCTACAGCCCGACGAGTGGGCGGCCCTCCGAACCGGGTTGGACGCGATCCGGGACACGACTGGCTTCGACGTTGTCTTCCAGCGGTGTCTCTGGGCAGGGCTGTCGCCCGTCGAGGTGGACCTCCCCGACCGACTCGCCGCGGCAGTCGACTGTGCCGGCTGTCGGGTCGACTGAAACCCGACTGAGCGGCGGCGCTTAGACCTCGGAGATCCGGACCACCTCGTCGTCGACGGCCTCGATTTGGTCCACATCGACGAGATAGCTGTCATCGTCAGTGTCGCCCCAGTCGAGGGTGGCTTTGATGCGGTCGGTGAGGCTCGGCTCGGGATCGACATACAGCGTCTGGGTGTCGGTGTCGACGTCGCTCACGATCCCGACGTCCTTGGTGCCGGAGACGACCTGTTTGCCGATCTCGTCGTCGGTGAGCGCCTGCATTTCTGTGGCTTCGTCGCCGGTCGACCCCGCCTCGCCGGTGTCGCCGGGCTGGCTCGCCAGTTCCGCGTCGGCCCCGGCGGTCGGCGTCGCACTCTCTTCGGCAGCCGTCATCTGTTCGTCGGTCGCCCGGACGCCAGCCTCGGGTTCCCGGAGCATGACCGCCTCGTCGGCCTCCCGGTCGACGATCGCCCGCTCGATCACCCTGCTCCGGCTGTCGACGGTGTCGGCCAACATGTGATCGGTGATGTCGCACATCAGTTGGTGGTGTTCGGTCGACTCGGTTTCGACGAGGCGGCGCTCGACGAACTGGCTGTGGATCGTATCGCCCTCTGTTCGCTCGCTTTCGATCGCCCCGCTCGGCATCTCTGCGGTCGCGGCGTCGGTCTCGCCAGTCTCGTCGGTCACAACCTCTCCTTCGATCAGATCGCTTTCGAGGATCGTCTCTTCGACGCCCTGCAGATCGATCGCGTCGCTCTCGACCGAGTCGGCTTCGGTGATCTCCTGGTCGACCACACGACTTTCGATGGTTTTGCGGTCGAACACCTCGGTCGTCGTGCGGACGGTGTCGTGAACGTTGAGGACGACGCCGTCGCCGACGTCCAGTCCCGCCATCGACTCCGTCTCGTACTGGCGATCTGCGGGTGGCTCGGCTGACGTCTCGGTGATCGTCTGCCGATCGGTCGACTCGTCATCGCCGAGCGGTTCATCCGTCGACACGTCGGCAGGCTGGTGGTCTCCCTCCGTGTCCTGGCCCGCTCGCCGATCGCTTGCTCGGCGGTCGCCGGGTTGTTGGCCGGTCGCGTCCCGCTCCATCGACTCTTGGCTCGTCGCCGTTCGGTTGGCCTCCTCCCGATCGGTCGACCGGCGTTCGACCGGCGGGTCCGGAATCGTCTTGTCGGCCGGCTCGTCGACCGGGCTGTCCTGTGGGGTCGTCGAGTCGTAGTCCCCGGTCTCGGCTGTGGGGTCGGCTGTCGTCGCGTCGTGCTCGGACTCTCCCCCGACAGCTGTCGGCTCGACCGGCTCCGATCGGAACGTGGGTACGAGGTTCTCCGGTGCGTCCTCGAAGGAGATGCCGATGATCTCCCGACCGATCGTCTCACGGTCGACGAGGTTGCTATCGACGGTCTCGCTGTCGACGATCTCGCTTTCGATCTGGTCGGTTTCGACCACCGTCGTCTCGATGACTGTCGTCTCGGTGAGTTCGCTCCGGACGACCTCGCCCTCAAGCAATGACTGCTCGACGTCTGTCGTCTCCAGCGAGGCCCGCTTGGCGACCTCCTCGCGGTCGATCAGGTCGTAGAGCCACTCGTTGGTCTCGCCGACGTCCCGATCCTGATAGACGAACGCCAACCCCTCTGCCTCGAACGTCTCGAAGAACTCCTCCCATGAGATCGAATCGAGGCCCTCCATGGCCTCGCCCTCCTCGACGATATAGAGGCTCCCGGCGTCGTCGGCCTGCCCGCTCACTTGTGCAGGTGTCCCGCCCCGATTTTCGACCCACGCTTTGATCGTCTCGTGATCGGTCGTGATGTCGCGGGGACTGGTGTCTGTGTCAGTCATAATTGTCCGTCTAGTATGGCCGTCGCTGAGTTACTTAGCTCTGATTTCCGGCTGAAAGATAGATCGGTACAGGGGAGACTCGGTGCCAGCCGAGAGTCGACCGAGCGTGGGTACCCGGTTGGCAACAACTGTCTTGCGGATACAGACCGTTGCCCTCTGTGGCTCCACCCGCCCGCTCCAGAATGGTCTCCAGTGATACCGACGCTCCGGTCGACACCGTCGTCGTGTGCAACCCGGTGAGCGGCAGCGCCGACCACGTCCCGGCGGTTCGGGAGGTGGCAGCCGACCACGGATGTCGAGTTCGTGAGACCGACCACGCGGGCCACGGCGTCGACCTCGCCAGCGAGGCCATCGCGGCGGGCGCGACGGTCGTGGCTGCGGCCGGCGGGGACGGCACCCTGAACGAAGTCGTCCGCGGCATCGTCGACGCCGGAGCACTCGACGATGTGACTGTCGGCGTCGTCCCCTGCGGAACGGGGAACAACTTCGCCCGCAACATCGGGGTCACCGGGATCGAGCAGGCCTTCGAGGTCATCGAGCGCGGCGAGCGCCGCCGGGTCGACCTCGCCGTTGCCGACGGGCGGCCGTTCGTCAACTCCTGTGTCGGCGGGCTGACCGCCGAAGCCAGCGCGGCGACGAACCCCGCACTGAAACGCCGGTTCGGGACGGCCGCGTACCTGCTGTCGACGCTGCGAACCGTTCGTAACTTCGATAGCATTCGTGTCACCGTCGAGATGTACGATGAGCCCGACAGCCGCCCGGTGTGGGCGGGCGAGGCCGTCGGCGTTCTCATCGGCAACACCCGTCGGTTCCCCCCGAGCGGTAGCGAGCAGGCCAACGTGGAGGACGGTCGGTTCGACGTGACCCTCGTCAGGGACAGGGGATCGGTCGGACTGTTGAAAACCGCGACCGCCGAGCGGATCTTCAACCGCGAAAGCCAGTGGACCGCCCGACACACTGTGGCGGCGATCGACATCACCGTCGACGACGGGCCGGTCGCGTTCAGCCTCGACGGCGAGATCATCCGCCGCAGTCGGCTTGCGCTCCGCATCCGCCCGCAGGCGCTTCGCGTCGCGGTCGGCGAGGGGTACGAACCCACACCGGAGTAGGAATTTCAAGCGACGGTCGCGCCGTCCGTCGACTCCGGTCGGCTCCTCAGTCGTCGACCGAGGGACGGTAGGCCCGGCTGACCGCCTTCCAGCGGTCGGTGCGGAACCGCCGGAGCATGATCGCCGCCGGCACGGTCGTCTCGACGACGAGCGCGAGATAGAGGGCCGTCACTCCGAGGGGGGTTATGACGCCCAGATAGGCCGTCGGTAGCGCACACAGGTAGAGGCCGACCAGCGAGGCATAGAACGGAACCCGTGTGTCGCCGGCCCCTCTGAGCACGCCGGTCACCGAGCCGCCGACGCCCAGCGGGATCACGCTCACCGCCGCCACGATCACGAACTCGGTCGTCAACTCAACCGCCGCGGGGTCGTCGACGAAGACGCCCGCGATCGGGCCGGCGAAGGCCGCGACGACGGCGGCGACGACGAGGTAGACGACCAGCGACAGCCGGATGATATCGCCGGCGAAGGCCCCGGCGTCGTGTTCCTCGCCGCGGCCCAGCCGCTGGCCGACCAGCGTACTCGCGGCGATCGAAAACCCCCACGTCACGCTGTTGGCGAGGTTTCTGACCCGACGGCCGACTTCGAGAGCCGCGACCGCCTCCGGCCCGAACCGGTCGGCGATACCGAGGAGGGGAAAGACGACCAGCCCCTGTGCGAGCCGGCGGGCCACGAGGGGAGTCGACACCCGGAGCAGTTGGCCGGCGAGTTCGCGGTCGACCTGCGGGCCGTCGACCGACAGCGCCACCGGACTCGCCCCGCGACCGAAGTACTCGCGGCCGAACATCCCCCATGAGAACACCACGGTGACGAGCCCGGTCGAGACCGCCGTCCCGATCGCCGCGCCAGCGACGCCCATCCCGAAGCCGAAAATCAGGATGCCGCTGATGAGGACGTTCGCCACCGCGCCGCCGGCCCGGACGACCATCGGCGTCACGGTGTCGCTGACGCCGGCGTAGGTCCGGCTGGCGATCATGTTGAGGAACTCGAAGCCGAGGCCGGGGGCGACCACCGCGAGGTAGGTCGTCCCGTAGCCGACGGCCGCGGCGTTGTCGCTGAGCAGGCCGATCAGCGGGCCAGCGAAGGCGACGTAGCCCGCGACGACCGGCACCGCCAGCAGAACGGCGATCCAGACGCTCTGTTTGACCACCAGCGCCGCCCGCCCGGCCTCGTCGCCGCCGTAGTTCTGGGAGACGAGGCTCACGGTGCCGCCGGCGAGGCCGATGGCGACGAACTTGCCGACCGACCAGTAGGCCCCGGCAAAGGCCAGCCCCGCGACCGCGTTCGCGCCGAGGGCGACCCCGACCATGGCGAGGTCGGCAGTCTGTTTCGACATGATGGCAAAGCCGGTGACCACGCGGGGCCACGCGAGGTCGACGGTCGACCGGAGTCGGCCGCACTCGATGACGCCCGCCCGCTCCAGCAGCGTGGCGACGAACGCCAGCAGGCCACGGAGCCGATCCATACACGGACCTTCGACTCCCGGCGCTTGCGTCTGTTGGTTTCGCCGCCGGAGTGGTGCCACACGATACCGTAACCCGCTTGAGCCCCGACGCTGAACGACCACTCATGGATCCCGACCAGTGGCAGACCTACCTCGTTACACAGGCGTCGCTCTCGAAGGGCCGGTCGACGACCGAGATCGTCGCGGCAGCCATCGACGGCGGCGTCGACGCCGTCCAGCTCCGCGAGAAGGACACCGACCTCCAGACACGCTACGAGCTGGGCCGGGAACTCCGCGAGCTGACCACCGAGGCCGGCGTCGACCTGCTGGTCAACGACCGGGTCGACCTCGCCCACGCGGTCGGGGCCGACGGCGTCCACCTCGGCCAGTCGGATCTCCCGATCTCGACCGCCCGCGAGATCCTCGGCCCCGAAGCCACCATCGGCGCGTCGGTCTCGACAGTCTCGGAGGCCCGGCTCGCGGCGATCACCGGCGCGGACTACCTCGGCGTCGGGGCGGTCTTCGGCACCGACTCGAAGGACGACGCCGAATCGGTCGACGACGCCCTCGGGCTCGACCGCCTCGCGGACATCGTTGCGGCGGTCAAGATCCCGGTCGTCGCCATCGGCGGGGTCACCCCAGACAACGCCGGAGCGGCCATCGAGGCGGGCGCGGACGCGGTTGCGGTCATCAGCGCGATCACCAACGCCGACGATCCCGAAGCCGCCGCCAGCGACCTCCGGGCGGCCGTCGACGGCGCGACGGGTGGCGAGGAGGCGACGGCCGAACCCGTCGACGCCAGCGATGACTGACGCCCCCGACTGCTCGGCGGCCGCGCTGGCCGACTCGGTCGAGGCTGTCGGCGCGGCCGAGCCCCTGGTCCAGCATCTCACCAACCGCGTGACGATCAGTGCGCTGGCCGACAGCACCCTCAACTGGGGGGCGCTGCCGGTGATGGCCGACGGGCCGAACGACGGCCCCGAGATGGCCCAGGCCGCCGATGCGGTGCTGCTCAACACCGGACAGGTCAACGCCTCGATCAACGAGGCGCTCGTCGAAACCGGCATCGCGGCCACCGAGCGTGGGATTCCGGTCGTTCTCGACCCCGTGGGCATGGGGTCGACGCCCACGCGGAACGACCTCGTCGAACAGTTGGTCGACGAGACTGATCTCGCGGCGATCAAGGGTAACTACGGCGAGATCACCGCGTTGGCTGGCGCAGAGGCCGAAGTCAAGGGCGTCGAATCGGTCGGCGACTACGAGGGTATCGAGGAGACGGCTCGGGCGCTCGCGGAGTCGACCGACGCCGTCGTCGTCGCCTCCGGTGAGGTCGACGTCGTCGCCGACGCCGAGGGAGCCTACCGCGTCAAGGCCGGCCACGAGATGATGGGCGAGGTCGTCGGCACGGGCTGTCTGCTCGGCAGCACCGTGGCGACGTTCTGCGGCGGCGTCGACGACCCCCTGATGGCGGCGCTCCACGCCACCCTCGCGTTCGGTCTGGTCGGCGAACAGGCCGCGGACCTCGATCGCAACGGCCCGGCGAGCTACAAGACGAATCTCCTCGATACCGTCTGGCAGGTCGCCGGCGACGGGGCGGTCGACCTCGGCGCGGAACCGAGCGAGCGGATCGAACGCGTCGCCTGACCTGTCGTCCGGAACTACTTTCTTCCTCGCAGTGAAGGTACGGCTATGCGTTCCCTCGTCGGTCGTCTCTCGGCGCTACTGGGGGTCTGGACCGCCTGTACGGTCGCGCCGCCGCTGTTGTATGTCGCTGACGGCTCGTTCGACGGCGGGCTGACGGCCGTCGACGTTGGCATCGTCGTGGGGCTGTTTGCCATCGGTGCGGGCGGGGCCGCCGTCGGCCTCCCGCGGTTGGTCGACCCCGCCGAGCGGTTCCGTACCGGCACCGAACTCGGCGGGCTGCTTGGGCTCGCCGGAGCCACCATGATCGCGGCGTTTCCGGTGAGTCTCACCGACGGGCTCGTCGCTGCGGCCCCGTTTGGCATCGGTGGCGCGGCCGGCTTTCTGGCGGCGGTTCTCGTCGGCTACGTCGCCGACCGCCGCGTCGTCGAGCGCTCGCGGGCCGCGACTGATCACCGACTCGTCTGGCGGGCGACCAAACGCCCCGAAGCCACGTGGGTCCGTGGGCTCCGGGTCACCGGTGCGACCGCGGCGTTCGTCGTGGCCGTCCTCGTCGGCACGGCCGGCGGCCGGCTGCTGGCGGCGTTCTGGGCGCTGGTCGGCCTGTTGCTGTTCGGGCATCTCGTGGCGAGCCAGCGCCACCGCCGGTACGAGTTCGTCGACGACGGGCTGATCACGGCCTTCGGGTTCCTCCCGTGGTCGACGTTCGACGGCTACGAACCCACCGAGGAGGCGCTGCTGTTGTACGGCAACGTCTGGCCGTTCGGCACCATCGCCTACGACCGCGCGAGCGTCGACGATCCGGAGGCCGTCCTCGATGCGCTCGATCGGTATCTCCCGCGACAGGAGGGCGCACATCGGGACCCCTCGGCCGTCGACGGGTTCCGGGAACTGCTGTCGTCGTAACAACGTAGCCGACCCCGCAGCCGTGTCATTCAAATAGTTATTTGTGGCCTACAGGTGAACGATGGCGTATGCGCAGTCTTCGTGACCGGCTCGCAGTGTTGTTCGGCGTGGTGGCCGTCTGCGTTGTCGTGCCGCCGGTGGGGTACGTGATCGGCGGCCCGTTCGATGGCTCGGTGACGGTCGTCGACGCGGCGCTCGCCGTTGGGGTGTTCGCCCTCGGAACGGCCGGAGCAACGCTCGCTCTCCGGCGGGTCGACGATCCGGCCCGCCGGTTCCGCAAGGGGATCGAATACGGCGGGCTCATCGCTGTCGCCGGCTTCGTGCCGCTGGTCGGCTTCGTGGTCGCCCCAATTGATAGCCTCGTGGCCGCAGCCCCATTCGGTGTGGGGTGGGCTCTCGGAATCGCGGCGGCGTTTCTCGTCGGCTACGTCGCGGATCGTGCGATCGTCGTCCGGAGCCGGGCCGAAACCGAAACCAGACTCACGTGGAGCGCGAAGCGCCGCCCCGAGCGGGGACGGGTGCGGCTGCTCCAAGCCGGCACCGCGATCATCGCAGCCGGGTTCGTGATCTGGAACACACTCGATGGACGCCTTGGGATGACACTGCTGTGGGTTGCGATCGGCGGGGTCCAGTTCGTCCAGGATCTCAGCCGGCTGCGCCCCCGGCAGTACGAAATCCTCGATGCGGGACTCGTGACGATGTTCGGTCACCTCCCATGGGACGATTTCGACGGCTACCAGCTCACCGATGACGACCTGATTCTGTACGGCAACGTCTGGCCGTTCGGCACGGTCGCCTACGATCGTGAGAGCGTCGACGATCTGGAGGCGGTCGTCGACGCACTCGATCGCCATCTCCCACAGCTAGAGGACCACGAGGACCCCTCTCCCATCGATAATATCCGGCAAGAAGTACTGTCGTAAGCGACGGTTCGGGTAAAAAAGCCGGTCAGACGTGGTCGACGTCGGGCGGCGACAGCGGTTCGCCGATGGCCGCCGCCGCGCGGTCGACCGGATCGGTAGCCGTCCGCGGTCGCCAGCGAGTTCGTCGGTCTTCGGCGAGCGTTTGGTAGTAGTCGTCGGCGTCGTTCATGGGGGATCACGTGCCAGTGGCACTTGGTACCATGTTCGCCGAGCGAGGGCATAAACCGATGGAGTCGACGCGCTCTGTGACTTTCTTTTAATCGTTAGTCGCTGCCTACCGCGTCGACTGCTTCCACGTTTTTAGATCGATGATCTCCCCATCGATCTCGTCGGGGGCTGCCTCGGTGGCGGCCCACAGGAACATCGGCGCGATGTCGCTCGGGTCGCGGGCGTTTTCGATTCCGGTGAGTTCGGTCGCCACGAGACCGGGGTCGACCACACAGACTGGGTTGTCGAGGTCAGCCGCGAAGCCGCGGGCCAGTGCCTCCGCACCAGCCTTCGAGACGGCATACGAACCCATGCCCGGCTTGGCTTCTCGGGCAACGCTCCCGGAGGGAATCAACACGCGACCCGAGGGAGAGAGGTAGGGCACGGCGGCGTTGATCGTCTCGAAGACGCCGCGGACGTTGGTCGCCATCGTGTCGTGGAACACGCTGCTGGATTCCTCCTGTAGCGGCATCTCGCCGGGACGCCCGTGGTTGACCGCCGCGTTGGCGACCACCACGTCGACCTCGCCGCCATGGTCGACGGCGTGGTCGACCAACTCAGTGAGATCACGCTTGTCCCGTACGTCGGCGCGAACGCCGGCGACCCGCTCGGAGTCGGTCGAGTCGTTGAGTTGGCTGGTCGTCCGGTAGACGTCCGCGTGGTTGCGGCCACAGAGCACGACCCGCGCGCCCGCGGCGGCGAACTGCTCGGCGACGGCGCGGCCGATGCCACGGGTGCCGCCGGTGATGAGTACTGTCTGGTCGTCCATACACAACCATCGTCCGGAAGAACCCTAAAGCTACGGCGTGCTGGCGGGGGCGAAGTCCGTTCTTTTATACGTACGTCCGCCCTAATTGACGTATAAATGGCCACCGTCTCAAACGACGACAGCGGCGGACACGGCGGCAACGAGGGACGATACGACGGCGACCTCTCGGCGGTCGACGGCGAGGAGATCGTCGTCATCGGCAGCGGGTTCGGCGGCCTCTCGACGGCGTGCTATCTCGCCGACGCAGGGGCGGACGTGACTGTCGTCGAGAAAAACGAACAGTTGGGCGGCCGCGCCAGCCGCCTCGAACGCGACGGGTTCGTCTTCGACATGGGGCCCTCGTGGTACCTGATGCCCGATGTCTTCGAGCGCTTCTTCGGTCACTTCGGCAAGCGCCCCGAGGAGTACTACAGTCTCTCGCAGCTCGATCCCCACTACCGCATCTTCTTCAAAGACGGCGATCAGGTCGACCTCCTGCCGGACGTCGAGGCCAACAAAGAGCTGTTCGAATCCTACGAACCCGGCGCTGGCGAGGCTCTCTCGAACTATCTCGACAAATCCGAGTACACCTACAACGTCGGGATGGAACACTTCGTCTACGAGGACCGTCCGCGGCTGCGTGATTACATGGACCTCGACGTACTGCGCTACTCGTGGGGACTCTCCCTGTTGGGCAAGATGCAGGGTCACGTCGAGGGCTACTTCGACCACCCAAAGCTCCAGCAGATCATGCAGTACACCCTCGTGTTCCTCGGGGGTGCACCGACCAACACCCCGGCACTCTACAACCTGAT
>JAWOEO010000324.1:0-8651 GCA_046482755.1 Halohasta sp.
TGTAATTTTCGGATAGATAAAATACATAATTTAAATACGTGTCTGTTTTTCCACGCTCCCGATAGTGGTCGAGGGGTCACTGCACCGATGTCGACAAGCCAAACAGTTCATTACCGGCCACTGATTTCTCGGTGTATGGATCTCTCGGACCACCACGTTCTCGTCACCGGCGGCGCGGGCTTCGTCGGCTCGCATCTCGTCGACCGACTGCTCGCCGACGGCGCGGCCGTCACGGTCGTCGACAACTGCTCGAACGGCTCCCGCGACCGCGTCTCGGACGACGCGCGGTTCGTCGAGGCCGATCTGACTGACCCCGAGGCCCTCGACGGTGTCCTGGACGACGTCGACCGCGTGTTCCACCTCGCCGCGTCGAAACTGGTCAACACCGACCGGCCCCATGGCCAGTTCGAGGACAACACGCGAATGACGCTCAATCTCCTGGAGGCGATGGCCGAGGCGGGCGTCACGGAGATCGCCTACACCTCCTCATCGACGGTCTACGGCGAGGCTCCCCGCCCGACCCCCGAGGACTACGCCCCGCTCGAACCGATCAGCGCCTACGGTGCGAGCAAACTCGCCGACGAGGGCTTGCTGTCGGCGCGAGCCCACAGCCACGATCTCACGGTCTGGACGTTTCGCTTCGCCAACGTCGTCGGACCGGGCCTCCGGGGGGCGGTCATCCCCGATTTTATCGAAAAGCTCACTGAGAACCCCGAGACGCTGACGATCCTCGGCAACGGCCGCCAGGAGAAGTCCTACCTCCACATCGACGACTGTGTCGACGCCATGCTACATATCGTCGCTAACGCCCCCGGCGCGGTCAACACCTACAACCTCGGCACGCGGACGACGACCTCGGTCGACCGGATCGCCGCCATCGTCGCCGACGAGATGGGCCTCGATCCCGACTACGAGTACACCGGCGGCGACCGCGGCTGGACCGGCGACGTGCCCAAGATGCGACTCTCGATCGAGAAGCTCTCGGCACTCGGCTGGGAGCCCGAACTCAGCAGTGATCGGGCGGTCCGCCGGTCGACGCGCGAACTGGTCGCGGAACTCTGTTGACGCCCGGTTCTCACGATTCGACTCGCAGCAGCCCCGAAACAGCCGCCGAGACGAGTTTTAGGCAGACTTAAAAACTTCCGAACGAACGGGTGAGTATGCTTCGTTCCGGGGGGCAGTGGACAGGCAGGTTTCGAGGACTCGTGACGCGCCGTCGGTTGGCCGTCGTTGGCACGCTGGCGGTTTTCGCCGGGCTCGTCGTCGGCTTTCGGGAGGTCGACCTCGCGTCGGTGCTCGCTGCGATGGGTCGTGCCGATCCGTGGCTGTTGGCTGCGGCCGTCGCGTTGTATACCGTCTCGTGGCCGCTCCGGGGTCGACGGTACGGCGACGTGCTGAGCTCGACCGGCCACCCCCTCGGCACGCGGTTTCTCACCCTCGCGGTGTTTGTCAGTCAGACGGCGAACCTCGTGCTTCCGGCGCGGGCCGGGGATGCAGTGCGGGCCTACATCCTCAACGCCCGCCGCGAGGTGTCGTACCCGACCGGGTTTGCCTCGCTCGCCGTCGAACGCGGCTTCGATCTCGCGGCTATCGCGGTCCTCGGCGGGGTCGGCACGCTCTGGCTCGCGGTCGGCGGGACGGGACCGCTCGAACTCCTCGCCGAGGCCGATGGGGCCCGGACCGCGCTCATTGCGGCTGGTGGGGTGACCGCGACCACGCTCGCGGTCGGGGTGTCGACGCTCGTCGTCGTCCGCTCGCGGCTCCGCCCCGGCGCGATCGGGGCGATGGTCGTCGACCGCCTGCCGCGACTCCGCAAGCCGGTGGCGGCGGCCGCCAGTTTCGGCCGCGATGTGGGTGTCGTCGCCCGGAACCCCCGCGCGCTCGGGACGATCGGCGTCGGGAGCCTGCTCGTCTGGCTGCTGGACGTCGGGACGGCGATCCTCGTGCTGGCGGCCCTCGACAGCGGGCTGGCGCTCGGCCCGCTGCTCGCGGTCGGGACCCTCGCGGTGAGCGTCGGCAACCTCGCCAAAGTCCTGCCGCTGTCGCAGGGCGGGATCGGCCTGTATGAGGCCGCCTTCACCGCACTCGTCGTCGCGCTCACGCCCATCGGTGCGCCCACGGCACTGGCCGCCGCGGTCCTCGACCACGCGCTGAAAAACGGCATCACGCTCGTCGGCGGGGCCGGAGCCATCACGCTGCTCGGCGTCTCGCCCACCGACGCTGCCCAGCAGGGGACCGCCGCCGAGGCCGCCCAATAGTACGCTTCGACGGAGATCGACAATATTTTAGGATAGCCTAAAAAGATTCAGTTAGTAAAATGAGTCAGGACATCTGCGTTATGGTACCGACGATCCGGGAGTACGAGTGTATGCGCTCGTACTTCGAGAACGCCCGCGAGCACGGGTTCGACCTCTCTCGGCTGCACGTCGTCCTCATCACCGAGGACTTCTGTGAGACCGAGGAGATGGAAGCAATGCTCGACGAGGAGGGCGTCGACGGCGAGGTCTTCGACGGCTCGCGCCGCGAGGAGTGGTTCGCCGAGCACGACGTCGCCGAGTACAGCCACATCATCCCCGCTGCCAGCCACGCCGAGACGAGCTTCGGCCTGCTGTACATGTGGGCCGGCGACTACGAGTACGGCTTTTTCATCGACGACGATACCCTGCCACACGACGAGGACTTCTTCGGCACCCACATGGCAAACCTCGCCTACGAGGGCGAGATCGAGTCGGTCTCTTCGGACGAGCAGTGGGTCAACGTCCTCTACCAGAACGCCGACGAGCACGACCTCTACCCGCGCGGCTACCCCTACTCGGCGATGCACGAGACCGTCGACACCGACACGACCGAGGTCGACGGCGGACAGATCGTCGCCTCGCAGGGGCTGTGGACCAACGTGCCGGACCTCGATGCCGTCCGCATCCTGATGGACGGCGACCTGCAGGGACAGGCCCAGACCCGAACCACCGAAGACGACTTCACGGGTGATTTCGTCGCCGCAGAAGGCCAGTATCTCACCGTTTGTTCCATGAACCTCGCGTTCCGCCGCGAAGTGATCCCGGCGTTCTACCAGCTGCCGATGGACGAAAACGAGTGGGACGTCGGCCGGTTCGACGACATCTGGTCGGGCGTCTTCCTCAAGCGCGCCTGCGACATCCTCGGCAAGCAGATCTACAACGGCGCGCCGCTCTGTGAGCACAACAAAGCGCCGCGCAGCACCTTCGACGACCTCAACAACGAGGTCCCCGGCCTCGAACTCAACGAACACCTCTGGGAGATCATTGATGACGTCGGCGGCGAGGTCTCGCCCGAGGACGACGCGCCCTACGCGGCCATCTTCGCGGCGATGGCCGACGAACTCGAAGCCGGCGATTGGTCGGACTACAACAACGGCGCGTTCTTCAACTACGTCGGCGAGTTCATGAACGATTGGCTAGACTGTCTCGACGCCATCGAGTCGACCGCCTGACGGGGGACGAACCGACGACTATAAGTTGTTTTAGGCTAGCCTAAAAGTATGACACGACAGAACGATGCGACGCGCTCGAACCGTCGACGGTTCCTCGCGGGATCGGCGGCGATCGGCGCGGTGACGCTCGCAGGGTGTACGAATCTGGTCGGCGACGGCGGCGGCGAAAGCGATGAGACGGCCGGCTCGACGGTCGGCCAGATCGGTTCGGGACGCGAGGACCGGGATGCCCCCGGCGGGACGCCGGTCGCGGAGATGCCCGATCTGGAGGGCGAACTCACGATCTACTCGGGCCGCGGGGAGATCCTCGTCGGCGAGCTGATCTCGTTCCTCGACGACACCTATCCTGATTTCGAGCCGATCGTTCGCTACAACAGCGGCAGCGATCTCGTCAACCAGATCCTCAGCGAGGGTGCCGGAACCCCTGCCGACGTCTTCTATACGGTCGACTCCGGCGGTCTCGGCGCGCTCGCCGACGAGGGCCGGACGCAGGAGCTCTCCTCGGAGCTCACCGACATCGTCCGCGAGGAGTTCCACACCGACTCGTGGACCGGTACCTCCGGCCGCGCCCGATCGATCCCGTTCAACACCGACGCCTACAGCGAATCGGAGATCCCCTCGGACATCATGGAATTCCCCGACTTCGAGGGTGATCTGGGGTGGGCTCCCTCCTACCCCTCCTGTCAGGGGTTCGTCACCGCGATGCGCCAGTTGACCGACGACGAGACCACCCGCGAGTGGCTCGAGGGCATGGTCGACGCCGGCATTCAGGCCTACGACGACGAGCTTCGGGTCTCCCAGGCGGTCGCCGACGGCGAACTCGACGCCGGTTTCGCCAACCACTACTACATCCAGCGCGTGCTGGCGGGCTCGCCGGACGCGCCGATCGAGACCGCCTTCACCGAGGGTGATGCGGGCTCGATCTTCGACGTCGCCGGCGCGGCCGTCATCGACGAGGCCGACGACCCCGATCTCGCCGAGAACTTCATCCGCCACCTGCTGTCGGCCGAAGCCCAGGAGTACTTCGCCGTCGAGACCTACGAGTACCCGCTGATCCCCGACGTCGACCCCGTCGGCGGGCTGCCGACGATCAACGAACTCGACGTGCCGGACCTCCGGCTCGCCGAACTGTCGGACGTCCAGGCGACCATCGACCTCATGCGCGAGGTCGGCATCGAAACGTAGCGTGTCACTCCCCGCCCGACTCCGCCGTCGGCTCGCGGCCGTCGACCGCTGGCAGTGGCTCGCGGTCGGCATTGCCGGACTGTCGGGTGCCGTCGTCTTCCTGATCGCGCTCGTCGTCTTCCCGTATCACTCGACGAACCACGACGAGGGCGTCTACCTCATGCAGGCCGCATTGCTGTTGGAGGGGCAGCTCGAACTGCAGGCCGGTGAACTGGCGGAGGCGGTCCGGCCGTGGTTCTTCATCGAGGACAGCGGCCGGCTCTACTCGAAGTACAGCCCGGTGCCGGCGGCGATGTACGCCGTCTCGATGGCGATCGTCGGCGAGCCGCGGGTGACGCTGGCGCTGGTCGCCGCGGGGTCGACTGGCCTCGTCTACCGGCTCGGTGCGACCGTCGCCGACCGGTCGACCGGCCTTGTCGCGGCGGCCGTTTTCGCGGCCGCGCCGATGACGCTGCTGACCTCATCGGTCTTTCTCCCCTACGCGCCGACGACGTTTTGCAACCTCGCGTTTGCGGTCGCCTATCTGCGCGGCGTCCGCACGGGGTCGACGCGCGCGGCGGCCGCGGCGGGGGTCGCCATCGGACTGGCCTTCTTCGCCCGCCCCTACACCGCCGTGCTGTTCGCCGCGCCGTTCATCGCCCACGCGCTGTGGACCGTCGGCCGGTCGCTGCGTCGAGGCGGCCTCCCGCTGACCCGCCCCGACCTGCGGTTCGGTTCGCTGCCGGATCCGGTCAGACGAAACACGCTGACCGCACTGGGTGGGCTCGGCTTCGTCGGCCTCACGCTGGCCTACAACCTCCGGCTGACCGGCTCGCCGCTGGTGTTCCCCTACGAGGTGTTCGCCCCCCGCGACGGGCCGGGGTTCGGCGAGCGGGAGATCCTCGACCACTCGGTAGAGTACACCCTCCCGCTGGCGATCGAGGCCAACAGCTACGCCCTCCAGTATCTCGGCACCCGGTGGTTCACCGGCGGGTTGCTGGGGATCGCGGCCGCCGTCGTCGGCCTCGGGATCGTCCTCGGCCGCTGGCGCGGGGTCGGGGAGGGCGTCGACGCCACTGCCGGGCTCCTGTTGGCAGGGCTGTTCGTCTCGGTGCCGCTGGGCAATCTCGCCTTCTGGGGGAACTACAACATGCTGGCGACGCTGGACGACCCCACCAACGGGCTGGTGGCCCACTTCGGCCCCTTCTACTACTTCGACCTGCTGGTGCCGCTGTCGGCGTTCGCGGCGGTCGGCGTCGTCGCCGGCTGGCGGCGGCTCCGCGGGAGTCGGCTGGTCGACCGGCTGGCTCCCCTGTTCGGTGCCGCCACGCGGCGTCGGCTCGCTGTTGCGGCGCTCGTGGTGTGCGTCCTCGCGGTCGGCGGGGCGAACGCGGCGCTACTGGCCGACCCCTTGGAGGAGAACGTCGGCCCCACCCAGAAGTTCGAGGCTACCTACGAGCCGATCGAGGAGGCCGAGTTCGACGACGCGCTCGTCTTCATTCCCGATCCCTACGGCCCGTGGCAGAACCACCCCTTCCAGTCGCTCCGGAACGATCCCGGTCTCGACGGCGAGGTGGTCTACGCGCTCGACCGCGATCCCGCGGGCGACTTCGCCATCCTCGATGCCTACCCGAACCGGACCTCCTACCGCTATGAGTATCGCGGCGAGTGGACGCCGAACCCCGACGACTACGTCCAGCCCAAACTCGAACCGCTGGCGGTCCGGTCGGGGCCGTCGCTGGCCGGCGCGTCGACCGTCGGCGTCCCCAGCCGGATCAGCCGGGCGGTCGTCCGGCTGGAAACCGACACCGATGCCGCGAGCTACGACCTCGATGCGCCGACCCGGAACATCACCGTCGACTGGACGCTCGGGCCCGACGAGGCTCGGCTCGACAGCGTGGCCACCGGCGATCGGTCGACGGCGGTCAACGGGACGGTGTCGGTCGACGACCCCGACGAGGTCCGGCTCCTGATCACGCTGGTCGACCCCGAGGGGTCGACGTTCACCTACCGGCAGGAGGCCGTCGTTCGATCGGCCGACGGCAGCGTTGAAGCGGTCTGGCCGCCCGAGCGGACGGTCTGCCCGCTGGTGACCCGGTGCGGTAGCGAGGGGACGTACCTCCCCGACGATCCCGATGCTCACCCCTCGTGGGTCGACTTCGAGACGCGGCTCCACTCGGTCGAAACGGCCGATTCGGCAGCCGGTCTGTAGCTTCTGGCTCCGTTCTCTCCGAGCATCTCGACGGAACGCTGGCGTACCGATTGCAGTGGTTCGAACGGCACCGTTTTGCCCAGTCGACACCACCAGTCAGTATGCATACGGTTCGCCCAGCCGCGGTCGACGAACGGCTGCAGTCCGGCGACGACCCGTTCGTCCTCGACATCCGACCGACCGCGTCCTACCAACGTGCGGCAATCGACGGGAGCTACAACATCCCGGTGTACAGCGATCTCCAGCGTGGCAACGACGATGCGTTCCGGGACCAACTCGGGGAGATTCCACAGGACCGAGACGTAGTTGTTGTCTGTAAGATGGGCATCGTCGCCAAACGGGCGACGCGTATTCTCCGCGAGGAAGGGTACGACGCAGCCACGCTCCTGGGTGGCATGAGCGGCTGGTCGGGCTACCAGACCGGTTCGATGAGCTACAAACTCCGATCGCTGCTGTGGAAACTGCGTTGAGCGGGCCGGGAACTGCTGTCGACGCCGACCGGGGAGGCCCTCGGCGACTGTTCGGCTGGCGGCGCGTGAACCGAGGCCGCGACCGAATCGTCCAGTGGACGCACCATCCGCATGTCGTGGCCGCCGTCGACGACCTCGAAGCCGAGCCGTCGGTAGACGGCGATCGCCGCGCGGTTGGTCCGCTCGACGTAGAGTTCCAGCGCCTCACGGCCGGCGTCGGCGGCGGCCGCAACGATCCGTGTGCAGAGTTCGGTGCCGATCCCGCGGTTGTGGAACTCGGGGTGGACGAAGACAGCTATCTCCGGTTTGTCGGCCGCGACCGGCGTGTAGGCGACGTGGCCGACCAGCCGGTCCGGTCCCTCGGCGACGATGTTGGAGCCCTCTTCGAGTAGCGTCTCGACCCACTCCTGCCGCCGGTTGTCGTCGACCGGCGGGAGCCCCTGTGCGCGGTCGGCCACACCGATGTCGGCGTACATCTCCGCCAGCCGGTCGGCGTCCGCCTCACGCGTTGGTCGGAGCCTCCAACTCGCGCCCTCCTTGTCGACGAACCGTGGACAGCCGGTTTGGCAGTACTCCGTGCCCCGACACTGTGAGCTGTCCCACCCGTCGTAGCCTGCGGTCGACTCGGTCATGAGATGCCTGTTATCGGGGGATTCGGCTCCCGTATCGGGGTTCCTGTCCGCGAGGTTCGGGTGGTCCCGCCGACCGAACGGACGACGGCTGATGGCTCAGCCGACGGGTGGCGTTGCAGTACGGCCACCGGCGACTGGGTCGACGCTGCCGCAACCGTATCCGAAGCGGTTCCGTTCACCGATTCGCTCTCGTCGAGTGGCCGGCTATGACTGCGTGCCATATACATCACGATTGTTAATGAGGAATATATTAATTCTTTCCCTTCCAGCACGGGGTACAGTCGACTGCGGGCTGAGGGGTCGCCGCCTCCAACACCGCTTTGTAGCCGACTCTCGAAGAGGGCCTATGAGAGTCGAGTTCGACCGCGACACCTGCATCGGGATGTTCCAGTGCGTCGAGGAGTGGGACGCCTTCGAAAAGAACATGGACGCCGGCAAGGCCGACCTCGCCGACAGCGAGGAAGTCGAGGAGGGATTGTTCGTCGCCGAGGTGCCCGAAGACGCCGAGTTCGACGCCGAGTTCGCCGCCCGGAGTTGCCCGGTCGACGCCATCGAACTCTACGACGACGACGGCGAGCAGGTCGTCTGATTCGGTCCGTTGCCGGCCCACCCCCGGCTTGACTGCTGGGCACACGGTCGACCGGGCTCCGTCTGCAACGGCCGGTGTGAGAGCACCTACTGCTCTACGGGCCCGTTTCGTCGTG
>JAWOEO010000351.1:0-4733 GCA_046482755.1 Halohasta sp.
GACGACCTGCCGGTCTCGGTCGTACTCGATGGCGCCGCCGTTGGCCAGCATCGGGAGATGAGTGTGGAAGAGACTCGTGCAGATGCGCTCGTAGCGGTCGTGGGTGTGCTCACCTTCGAGGAGAGCGATCTGGTCGGCCACGTCGCTCACCGAGGTAGTCCCGACCTGGGTGGTGAGATACTGAACAGCGATTCGGCGGCGGTGGTGGGACAGCAGCTTGAACAGCGCTGATACAGTCTTTTCGGCGTCGATATCCCTCACAGTGTTATCGTCGGTTTTGATTGTCATCAGAGTTTCCTACTTCTCCGTTCGTTTCGCCTTTCCAACCGGTCTTGTTGGTATGGCTATGGGAGGTACATCAGACTCTCAGGGGGGAGGTGTCTTAATTATATGTACCACATACGCCGCTAAAGTTACGTGTAGAGAATATATTCGAGCCAGGTACAGATACGCTACCTGATGGGTTTCCGACAGAGAGCATCACTGGTCGACGAAGTCGCCGCCGTTCTCGGGCGGGACAGCGCCACTGGTTTTCTCGATGACGACCCGCCAGTCCGGCACCAGGTCCGATGAAGAGGTGATCTCCCATGTGTCTTCGATCTCGGTACCCTCTGCGAAAGAGTCCCGCAACAGCGTAGCGAGGGCTCGCTCGAAGGTCTCGGGGGAAGAGTCTGAATTTCCGTCGTTCGATGTGGTCATTGTCGTACTGGGCGCGACCCGCAGGATAGGAACCTATGACTGCCGGCGGCCGTGTATATCCCACAGCCGTCTTGCGTATTTAAAGTTCGCTGTCCACGAGTCTCGCTTCGAACGAACACCGTCCCCGGCGGCACGTGAGCGGACGCCCCTATCGGCTGCTTCAGTCGCACAATGCCGAATCGAACTGCTCTGTTGAATAGCAGTCTAATTGGTCGATGTCACCGCGTTAGAAGGGTGAAGCCGAGAAAATCAAATCCTGTCCATGGAAGTCGACCTCCTCGACTTCGTTGAGCAGTCTCGGCACCTAGCCAAACAACCACCTTCCGGACGCTCCGGAGCGCGCACCCAGCGTGGGGGTCCGGCCGAGGACGGAGTAAAAGACTATTCTCGGGGGCGACGACTCCACTAGGAGAGATGTTGCTCGTGTTACAGGGTCCGGGGGTGGCGTTCGAGTCACTCCCGATCGTGCCCGTCCTGTCGGCCCTCGCGCTGGCGATCGTCCACCTCCTCGTCGGCCAGGGAGCCGACACGAAGACGTGGGTGGGCCGGTCAGTGCTGTCGGCCGCCGGGGGAGCGGCCGTCGCGTACGTGTTCGTCCTGCTTCTGCCAGAAATAGCGCACTTCGCGGCCGAGGACCCGCGGGTCTCCGCGGGCTCCGTCACTGAGGGGGCGATCTACGGCGTCGCGCTCGCCGGGTTCGTCGTGTTCTACGGGCTGGAGGTCCTCGCTGCCCGAACCACGGCCAAGCGATCCGACCCGCTGCCAGGCGTGTTCTGGGGCTACATCACTGTCTTCGCCCTCTACAGCGGCCTTATCGGCTACCTACTGTTCCACCAGGAGCTCCCGGGCGTCGTCAACCTCCTGCTGTACACGGTCGCGATGGGACTGCACTTCAGCATCACCGACTACGGGATGCGCCGCCACCTCGGGACACAGTACGATCGCGTGGGGCGGTGGGTCCTCGCGGGTGCGACCCTCGCCGGTGCCACGGTCGGGTTGGCCACGGTAGGTCAACCACTCGTCGTTACCGGGCTGTTCGCGTTCGTCTCCGGCGGCATCATCCTCAACGTCATCAAAGAGGAGCTTCCTAATCCCCAACAGGGCCGGTTCCTCTTTTTTGTCGGCGGCGCAGTCGGGTACGCCATCGTCGTCGCACTCATTTGAGTCCATCCCGGGTCAGTTGCAACCGGGCGAGGGTGACGACGCCCGACCGGGCACCCGTTACGACGAGTGCCCTCCCTTCCGCGGGGACTGGACCGGCGATCAAAAACGTCGCGTCGTCGTCGAACTCGGTGTCTGCCGCCTGCACGGTGATGCATACGGGTAATTGACCGGGTCCAATCCCGATTCCACAACGGCCGAACGGCCGTCTCCCTACCGATACCCTCCGGTCAGATCGCCGTCTTCCACAATCGATTCGACCGCTTCGGCGGTTCCGAAGCGGTCCGTACGGCCGCGCTGGAGGCACGCCAGAACGATCACGAGGTTACGCTGTTCATCCGCTCGTTCCCGTCGTCCGAGACTCTCGGGGAGTATCTGGGGTCGGCCCCCGATCTCAACAGGTTCACGATGCGGACGATCGCGGACACATCGTTCGGACCCTTGCTCGCCGCAGTCGGGGCGGCCGGCGAGCGAGCGCCTCGTCAACCTGCTTGGGCGGCACCGTTGGGGGCTCCACAGGCGCGATCCGGAACACTTCGGCATCGCCGTCGCGGAACAGGTCGCGAGCGGGGTCGTGCCGTTCGTCCCGGATTGTGGCGGCCAGCGCGAAATCGTCGGCGAGGACCCGCGCTTGCTCTACGACTCGGCCGACAAGACCATCGAACAGATCGACCGGCTGCTCTCCGATCTAGCGTCCCAGCGGGCCCTCCGGGGCGGCAGCTTCGTCGGCATCGTCGGAATAACTTTTAGCCAGCGAGACCATCCTCTCCGTGAAGCGGGAGGTTACGTTCGTACCAACCGCAACTCTCCCGCTGCAACTGCTTCGATTTCCCGACCCGTTACGTCGCTGTCCGGCGATTCAGTAGAGCCCCTTCACTAACATAGAACCACTGTGTGAGTCGCTGTGACGGTGACTCAGTATCTATCAACTGGGCAATTCAAAGGCTACTAGAGACGCAGGTGCCTCGCAAGCGATCCTCTCCTCGCGGAATCGTGCGAGTCGGTCGTCCGATACAGTTCCACTCCCGACACATGCCGGCGGAATACCGAATGTTAAGCCTTCACCCCGCCTAAAACAGGCATGGCAACTAACTGGAGAGCCGTCCTGATCGGGTTCGTCGTCATGGTCGTCGTCGGGTCGTTCGGTGGCATCGTGATTCCGGTCTTCGGCACCATCGGCGGGGGCATCATCGGCGGCTTCATCGCAGGGTACATCGCTGGCGGGGGCATATGGAACGGCACGTGGAACGGGTTGGTCGCCGGTGGATTCGGCGGACTCGTCGGCGCGTTCCTTCTATCGCTTGTCGGTGTACTGGTCGGCGTCCTCGCAGGGCCAGTCGGAAGCATACTGGCCGGTGCGGGTGTGTTCGTCCTCGGCGCCGTCGTCGCACTGCTGTTCGCTATTCCGAGTGGGATCGCCGGTGCTCTCGGCGGGTGGCTGAAAGGGTCGCCGCGGGACCGCGCTGTCGAACGCCCTCGATCGTCTGCTCGCTGAGGGCTTCGAGACCCGAGCGGCCGCCGCTCGTCAGCCCGAGCTCACACCCCCTCCGACGACTCACGTCGGATGCAGGTGTGTCGCTGAGGACTGATCGGTCTGCTGTGTCGAATAGCGATCTAATCAGCTGATATCACGGAGTAGAATCACCGTCGATTTCGAGGGGGTCCATCCGGTACGTAACCGAACAAAAACCGATCCGTTCGTCCGGACGATCGCTCTGGATCGAGTCATATCGCCGGCTGCAATCCCGCGAGTGATTTCGACCTATCTACCCGCTGATGGCGCGACGAACACACAACGGGCGTGTTGAAGCATCCCTCATACGGTTTATCGTAGCGGTTTACCGGTGCGCGCCGACCCCGGTGTCGGCGCGATCCGTAAATAATCTACAATAAACCGCCTCAATCAGTCTCCAGTCGCAGCTTCCTCTGCGGGAGAGGCGTTCGTGACCTCGATACCCCCCGAGAGTTCCGTATTGTGATACGGGATGTCGATTCCCTCGGCGTCGAAACGCTCCTTGACCGCTTCGACAAACTGCGAACGGATTACCCCGTAGCTGCTCTCCGACGGGTCGATCCAGATTCGTCCCGAAAGGACGACCGCTGAATCACCCAGTTCCGTGACGGGCGCTGTCGGTTCGGGATCCTCGAGGACACCGTCGACACGAGCGCCCTCCTCGACGATGGCGTCCCGTGCCTGGTCGATGTCGTCGTCGTATCCGATGCCGAACCCGACCGATACTCGACGTCGATCGTTCGCGACGTTATTGACGACGGCCGCGTTCGCGAGGTCACTGTTCGGGACCGTCACCAGTTCGTTGTCGAACGTGTCCAGCTTCGTCACCCGCATGTGGATTTCTCGAACGACGCCGTCCTTGCCGTCCCACTCGATCCAGTCGCCGACTGCGAATGGTTTGTCCTGGATGATGAACACGCCGGCGACGAAGTTGGCGATGAGGTCCTGTGCGGCGAAACCGACTGCGAGCGTGAGTGCACCAGCCAGGGTTGCAAACGCGGCGAGTACGGTACCGAAACCTGCTATCGTCGCAGCGATCGCGATTGCGAACACAGTCGCCACGATGGCGGTCATACTCACGGCGAATCCGATGAGCGTTTCGTCGAAGCCCCGACGTTGCAGGCTGTTCTCCACCACCCGAGTCGAGACGGATCGCCCGATCCGCCCTTGCAATAACCCTGGCACCAATTGCGGCCTGCACGGCAACCTCAAACTGCTGTCGCGGAATCAGCTCTTTAAGTTTCGAGCAAATCTTGCGGCCCTGGTAATACGCTTTATCACGATGGGTGATACTCGATAAAGCATCCACCTGTTCCCCGTTCAGTAAAATATCGAGCCGAACAAGATATCCCTTCCGGTA
>JAWOEO010000004.1:0-5213 GCA_046482755.1 Halohasta sp.
TTGCTCTGCAAAAATCTCAAACTGTCTTGATATAACTAAACCTTTTTTCTTGCAGTAGTTCTTATAGGAATTATATAAATCCTCATCTACTTTCAAAGTGATGTTTTTACTCCCCATAATAAAATAAATATTTGCACAGCTTTATAAAGATTTCTGTAAAAGACGCCCTAAATGTTCTTTTAGAAAAAGAACCAAAAGTAAAAGCCCCCTCTATTTTCTTTTTTAGAAAAAGAAACAAAAATCTTGGAATTCCCCCAGTCCTACGGACATATTCACTCCCTGCGGTCGAATTGATATAACTTAAACTAAACTCTTCTGTCGGCGGGCGCGCGGCCGGTCCGGATCGGGCAGGTCCCGACGCCGACGCTCGCGTTCGCCTCCCGCGGTCGACACGGGGTGATGCTCACCGCCTCGCACAACCCGCCGACCGACAACGGGATCAAGTGTTTCGCAGACGGCTCGGAGTTCGACCGCGAGCAAGAACGACAGATCGAGGCGTTCGTCGACAGCGAGAGCCCACCGGCCGACTGGGATCGGTGGCAGTCACCGACGCGAAGCGACCCGCTGCCGGCCTACCGCGAGGCCGTCGCCGACTACAGCCGCGGGTTTGGAGCCGACCTCGACGGGCTCCGCATCGCGGTCGACTGCGGGACGGGGATGGCCTCGGTGGCCACACCCACGGTACTCGACAGGCTCGGGGCGTCGGTGACGGCGGTCAACGCGACCGTCGACGGCCACTTCCCGGCCCGCCCGAGCAAGCCGACCCCCGAGACCCTCACGGAGTTCCGGTCGTTCCTCAGTGAGGGCGAGTTCGACCTCGGTATCGCCCACGACGGCGACGCCGACCGGATCGTGATCCTCGATGCTGCTGGCGAGGTCGTCCACGAAGACACTGTGCTTGCGATTCTCGCGGGCCACTACACCAAGCGATACATTGCCAACCACGGTGAGGACGCGCCAACGCCGGTGGTCGTCACCACGCCGAACGCCTCGGGCCGGATCGACGAACAGGTGACTGCCGCGGGAGGGCGGGTCGAACGGGTCCACCTCGGGGGGCTCCACGAGGGGATCGCCGCGGTCGAGGCAGGGCGGGTCGTCTTCGCCGCCGAGCCGTGGAAACACATCCATCCCGACTTGGGCGGCTGGATCGACGGCGTCGCCAGTGCCGCCCTCGTCTCGCGGCTCGTCGCCGCCGAGGGACTGGCCGCGCTCCGCGAGCCGATCACCGAACGCCCCTACCGGAAGGTGAGCGTCGACTGTCCCGACGAGCGGAAATCTGCCGCAATGGAGCAACTCGAAGCTACCCTACCCGAGACGTTCCCCGAGGCCGACGTGTCGACCGAACACGGCGTTCGGCTGACGTTCCCTGACGACTCGTGGCTGCTGGTGCGGCCCTCGGGGACCGAACCGTACATCCGGCTCTACGCCGAAAGCGACGACGTCGACGGGCTCGTCGCCGAGGCCGAAGCCGTGATCGGCTCGGTAGTCGACGCCTAACACTGGGTAGGAGCCGGCTACGACGCCGTCAGTCACACCGTGACGCCCGAGTGTGAACTCGATTTCTCGTCGAGGCCGTTCCGTATTCACGTCTGCATCGAGTCCAAACAGTCAAGAAAGCCGACCGGGCAGCATCAGTATGGGCAGCGAAACCACCGGGCGGCAGGGCGACGGGGCCCCGGAGTCGACCACGTTTTCGCTCGCAGGGGCTCGCAAGGGATTTCTCGCCTGTGTGCCGGTCGCGATCGGGGTTGGAGGCTATGGGGTGTTGTTCGGCGTGCTCGCCCGGCAGGCAGGGTTGAGCATCGCCGAGTCGACGCTGATGAGTGCGACCGTGGTGGCCGGGGCGGCACAGGTGATCGCTATCGGGGTGTGGGAGCAACCGATCCCCGTAGCTGTGGTCGTCGGTACGGTGTTCGTCGTGAACCTCCGATATCTGTTGATGGGCGCGTCGCTCCGCCCGTGGTTCGAGGATCTGTCGCCGCTACAGGCCTACGGAAGCGTGTTCGTGATGGCCGACGAGAACTGGGCGCTGACGATGCAGGAACTCCGATCGGGGAACCCGGCCGGGGCCTACCTGTTGGGGTCGGGGATCGCGATCTGGGTGTTCTGGGTGCTGTCGACCGTGTTGGGTGCGGCCGCCGGCGGCGTGATCGACAACCCCGAGACCTACGGGCTCGATTTCATGCTGACGGCGGTGTTTATCACCATCGCGGTCGGCCTCTGGGAGGGCCGATCGGATCTCCTTCCGTGGCTCGTCGCCGCTGGCGTCGCGGTCGGAACCGCACAGTTGCTTGGCGGCGAGTGGTACATCCTCTTCGGCGGGCTCGCAGGGGCAGGTGTGGAGATGATCCGGTATGACGATTGAGTTGGATCCGTTCGTCGTCGCAGTCATCGCGGCGATGGGCGTCGCCACCTACGTCACCAAGGCCGGGGGGCTGTGGCTGCTGGGGAAGGTCGACCTCTCGCCGCGGGTCGAAGCCGGGCTCGAAATCCTGCCCGGCGCGATCATCGTCTCGATTCTCGCCCCCGAACTGGTCGGCGGCACGCTGGCGACGTGGCTCGCCGCGGCAGCCGTTCTCGTCGTCGCGTGGCGGACCGACAGCATCATGATCTCGCTGGGGACCGGTGTCATCGCGATCCTCGCGCTCCGGGCGGTGCTGTAGGTCGACCCACCACCGGGCCGCGGCGCGGGGCAGTCAGTTACGCTTCGAGGCTCCCAAAGACGAACTCGCTGCTGGAGCCGAGTGGGTCGGCCGCGGTTTCGGTGCGGAGATCGGTGAAACCAGCAGCCTGGAGTTGTTCGAGGGTTTCCTGCCGACCCGGCGCGGAGAAGAACATCGCCCCGCCCATCCAGCCGCGGCGGACGGTCTCGAAGCGCCCTCCGGGGAGCGTCATCAGGAGGGTCCCACCCGGCTTCAAGACACGAGCGAACTCACGATAGACGGCTGGCTGGCGGTCCCGCGGCACGTGAAAGACCGAATGGTAGGCCGTAATCCCGTCGACCGACTCCTCTGCCAGCGGGATCGCCGTCATGTCGGCCTGCAGGAGTCGACTCTCTGGGACAGTCTCGGCGGCCAGCGAGAGTCCCTCACGGGCGAAATCGAGCCCGAGACTGCCTGGCGGTAGGTTGGCCAACGTCCGTGCGCCGTCGCCGCAGCCCACATCGAGGACCAGCGGGTCGGGCGGGAGCGCCGCCAGCAGGTCGTCGATCAGGTCGGCATCCGAACCGGTCGGGTCTCGACGCTCGGCATACGTCGGTGAGAGTTCCTCCCACGCCGCGCGGCGCTCGTTGCGATCCATACCGACGAGAGGGCTCCCACGGCAATCAGTGTGTTTGCGACCGGATATACGTCGGATAGGAGACGACTGATTTCGAGATAAAGAGTTTTCGCCACGGAGCGTGGATTTGGCCCAATGACCACCCACGAGTACGATATCGCCGTCGTCGGCGCGGGCACGTCCGGCTGTTATGCCGCGGCGACCGCCGCCAACGCCGGCCTCGATGTCGTTATCGTTGAGCGGAAAGACGAGGAGGAAGCCGGTCACATCGCCTGCGGTGACGCCCTCAAAGGCGCCAACGACTTCCCCGAATCGATCCCGAAATCCAAGATCGAACCCGCCTTCACGAACACCGACGTCGACCACGGCCGCTTCGAGATTCCAAGCCACGACACGGTGTTGGAGATTCCGGTCCCCGGCGAACTCGCCGTGATTGATCGACTGAAATACGGGAAGCTCCTCATCGAAGGTGCCGAAGAATCCGGTGTCGACCTCCACTACGACACCGTCGTCCAGGACGTGACGCAGGCCGACGACGGTACGGTCACGGGCGTGACGGGGATCCACAAGGGCGATCCCGTCGAGTACGACGCCGAGATCGTCATCGACGGCGGCGGCGCGCTGTCGCTGTTGCAGGACAAGGTCGACTTCGAGGGGACGACCTTCGACACGAACGTCCGATACTCGCAGTTCTGTTCGGCCTACCGCGAGATCGTCGAAGTCGAAGAGGACGTCGAGTGGGACGATGCCCTCGTCTTCAAACCGACCAAGCGTGCGGCCGGCTATCTGTGGTACTTCCCGCGGACGTCGACGACGATCAACGCTGGCCTCGGCTTCCAGATGAACGAGGAGCCGATGCAGATGATCCAGGATTTAAAAGAGGATCTCAAGGACCGCGAGGAGTTCGCGGGCGCGGAGGTCGTCGACAAACTCGGGGCGGCCCTTCCCACGCGCCGGGTGTACGACTCGGCGGTCGCACCGGGCTACATGGCGGTCGGCGACGCTGCTGCCCACGTCAACCCCACCACCGGCGGGGGGATCGCCGGGGCGGCCTACGCCGGCCAGTACGCCGCCGAGCAGGCCGTCGAGGCCCTCGAAGCCGGCGATGTGGGCGAGGACGCGCTGTGGCACTACAACGAGCGCGTAATGGACCACTTCGGTGCCAAGTACGCCGCCCTCGACGTCTACAACATCCTCTCGACCGCTGTCGACATCGACGACCTGATGGGACTGTTGGCGGCGCTGCCGGGCGAAAAACTGGCCGAAGCGCTGTATACGGGTAAGACCTCGATGGGACCGCTGTTGGCCGCCCGGACCGCCGTCGACAGCTTCGGCTACTGGCGGCAGATTCTGGACTTCTATCGAGTCAAACAGCTCGCCGAGAAGTTAATCAACCACTACCAGCGGTATCCCTCCACCCCGACGGCGCTCGAAGCCTGGCAGCGCCAGCGCGACGAACTGATGGAGACGATCTACGAGACGACCGGCGCGGAACCGAAGTACTGAGTCGTCCTATCTCTCGTCTGCTGGCTCGAACAGCCCTGCGACGTCCTCTTCCTTCCGCTGTCGACGCTCGACGGCCCTCGCAAGCCGGTCGTAGACGATCCCGCGATGGGTGGATTCGTCGACGAACGTCGTCAGCAGCCCGACAAACCGCGTTTGGCCACCGTCGACCTCCCTGCGCGCGTAGTCGGCCGCGGCGTCGACGACGGCTTCGTCGTACCGGTCGAAATCCTCGGCGATCACTGTCGCTGCAATCGTGATCCCGTCGAGTTCCAGATCGGCCGCCGAGAGCCACCGACCCCGATATCTGAGCGCGGGCGGTGACGCGCGTTCGATCCGCTCAGGGTCAGTTTGGAGCGCTCCCAAGTAGTCGGTGACTACCGATAGGTCGACACCGCGGTAGGTCGAGGGTAACTCGCGTAGATACTCCC
>JAWOEO010000035.1:0-3010 GCA_046482755.1 Halohasta sp.
CACATCCAAGGACCGTAACAGCACATCAAAGGTACTCGCCAACCCGCGCGGCACGTACCGGTGCTCACCTGCAGAAGAGATCAAGACCGAACTCGACGACCGCTACGAGAAAATCGACATCGTCGAGTACCACGGCGAGGTCTTCGACGACCACTGGGGCGAGTACGACTGCTTCGTCGGCCTGATGGCCAGCGGGATCGCGATGCGGAAGACAGCCCACCTGCTCGATGATAAGTGGGACGACCCCGCGATCTGTGTCGTCGACGAGGCACTCACGTGGGCGATTCCGATCACCGGTGGCCACCACGGCGCGAACCAAGTGGCGCAGGATCTCGCCACGATGGGTGCGATTCCGGCGATGACAACCGCCTCCGAGGCCGCGGGCAAGCAGGGCGTCGAGGCCCGCGCAAAGGCGATGGACTCCCACGTGGTGAACGGGCGGTCGACCATTCAGACCAATCTCGCCGTCCTCGACGACAACCTCGGCCCAGTCGCGCGACTCGACGGCCCGCAGGCGGTGCTCGTCGGCGACGACGTGACCGTTCTCAAGCGGAACAAAGCGGAGGGGATCGTGATCGGGACCGGCAGCGTCTCGGGTGCCTCGGCGGAGTCGTTCATCGCGGCGTGGGAGACCGCCCTCGACGAGACGGAGTACGGATTCGAGGACGTCGACTTCGTTGCGACGGCGACCCGGAAGGAAGACGAGGCGGGCTTGCTGGAAGCCGCCGAGGAGCGTGATCTCGGCGTGGTTGCCTTCGACAAGGAGACCCTCCTCGATCACGAAGGGCCGACACCCTCGCGGTCGAAGGAACTGATCGGCTGGCCGGGCGTCTCGGAGGCCTCGGCGATCGCCGGCGGCCGCGAGCAGGAGCTGCTGCTCGAAAAGACGAGTTACGAAAACGAAGTGACCGTCGCCCTCGGCCGGTAGCCTACGCCTGCCGGAGGTAGGTCACCGGGCAGGGCGCGTTGAGCATGACCGTCTGGGCGGTCGACCCGAAGACGGCTTTCCCCGCCGGCGTTCGTCCGCGACCACCGACGATGACGAGGTCAGCGCCGATCTCGGCGGCGATCTCGGCGATCCGGTCACCGGTCTCGCCGTCACCGGCGAGCCGGGCGTGGACGGTGTGGTCGACGCCGGCGTCGGCCAACTGGTCGCCGAGCTCGCGGATTCGGACGTTCCGCTTGGCGACGACGTCCGGCGTCACCTCGCTGTTGGGGTCGAACTGGAGCCGCTCGCGGGCGTCCTGGTAGCCGGCCTCCGAGAAGACGTGTGCTAGCGCCACTGTCGCCCCCGCCGGCCCGGCGATGTCGACGGCGGTCTCGGCCAACCGATCCATGGCGGGTATCTCGCCGTTACCGACCGCCAGCAGCACCGTGTCGAGAGTCATCGCCCGGCCTCCGTCGTCGGTTCATCGCTGTGCCCTGCCCGGCTGCTGTTCGAAACCATACCGTCCGTTGGAGCCAAGCGATGAAATATTTACTGAAATTCGAGTAAAGATATTGATTGCTCGTCGTCGACCGGCCACAGGGTCGGAATCGGCGGTTTCGAACCGTGAACGGCCACGAACAGGTCCGAGGGAGTAGTCGCCGGTTGTTCGTCTTTGGTTGTACTAAGACAACCACAATTGTTTTGTGTCCGAGGCCGAACAGCACTGGCATGCGACAGCGACTGCGGTTCGGTCGAGCAGCCGCCCGCGAGGGGCTGGTGAGCCGATGAGCAGCGCCGGCAGCGATTCGCGGGACGGGCTGGGGACGCTCTCGGTCGTCGGTATCGGGCCGGGGCTCCCCGCCGACATGACCCAGCGCGCCAAAGCGGTCATCGAGACCGCCGACTGCGTGATCGCCTCGGACCTGTATCAGGCGTTCCTCCGGGACGACGGCACACTGCCACCGACGGACGAGGTCGACGACGATGGCTTCGTGACCCGTGAGAACGGCCACGAACAGGAGATCGTTCGGTCGACGATGGGCCGGCAAATAGAACTCGCAAAACTGGCCTTCGAGCGCGTCCGCGCGGGAAACGACGTGGCCCACGTTTCGGGCGGCGACCCCAGCGTCTACGGCAAATCCGACCTGATCTTCAAAATGGCCGACGAGGAGGATGCGACCGACATCCCCATCGAAATCGTGCCCGGCATCACCGCCGCCCTCGGCGGCGGGGCGATGGTCGGCGCGCCGCTGTGTAACGACTTCTGTACCATCTCGCTGTCGGACAAGTGGCGCGGCTGGGAAGAGATCGAGCAGAAACTGCGCGCGGCCGCCATCAGCGATTTCGTCATCGTCCTCTACAACTGCTGGCGCAACTACGAGCAGGCAGTAGAGATCGTCCGCGAGGAGCGGACCGACGACGCCCTCGTGGCGATCGTCAACGACGCCGGCCGCGAGGACGCCGGGCGAAACGGCGAGGGCCATTTCATCACGACGCTCGGCGAGGCAACCGATCACGACGACAAAGTCTCGGGCATGGGCACCTCGCTGATCATCGGCAACCACGAGACCGAAACGTGGGCAAACGACTATCGAACGTTCCTCGTCACCCCGCGCGGCGGGCGTGACGTGGAGGATTTCTAACGATGAGCACGGACACAAACGCGAACGGGACGGACGAATCGACGAACGAGCAATCCGGCGGCTGTACGGCTAAATCAGGCTCGTCGAAACAGCAGTCAGTCGACGAGAAGATCGGCTCGACGGTCGACGATTTCGATGCTGAACCGGGCAAACTCACCGCCGTGGGTCTCGGCCCCGGTCACCCCGAAGGGATGACCCAGCGCGCACGCGCCGCGCTGCTTGAAGCCGACCACATCGTCGGCTACACGACCTACATCGAACTCCTGCCCGAGGAGATCACCGAGGAAGCAGACGAACTGTACGATACGCCGATGTGCGGCGAGGTCTCCCGGACTGAGGAGGCGATCGACCGCGCGCTCGCGGGCAACGACGTGGCGATCATCGGCAGCGGCGACCCCAACGTCTACGCGCTGTCGGGGCTCGCCCTCGAAATTCTGGA
>JAWOEO010000107.1:0-13182 GCA_046482755.1 Halohasta sp.
CCGCGGCCTCGAAGGCCGCGGCGGCGACGATCCCGGTGCCGTCGTTGACGTGGAAGATCGTCGGGCCGCCGGTCTGTTTGATCTGGACGATCGACCCCTCGACGGTGGCGTCGCTGCCGGTTTCGAGGTCGCCGATCGGCGTGATGTCGGGCTCGTGGTCGACCACGTCGGTCCGGTAGTTCTCGATGTCGGGGACGTCGAAGGCGATATCGCCGTTTTCCTTGCGCTCTTCGAGTTCGACGATCAGGCGATCGCCGACGCCGTAGTTCCGATCAAGGTTCGATTCGTGTACGAGGCCGGAGACGGAGTCGGAGATGTCGACGAACACGCCGTAGGCAACGACACCGTTGACCACGGCGTGGTAGTTCGCACCCACCTCGACGTCAGTGAGCGTGCAGTCGGGTGCGAGATCGTAGACGACGGGACGCGAATCGTCCCGCTCGCCGGACTCCCCGGCGGTATCGTCGGTCATACCCCCCGTTTGGGCGACCGACGTGTTAAGCTTGTTATCTTGCCGCTCCCACAGGCGGGGTCGACAGGTCGGAACGCTTAGATGGACGCCGAACCGAGATTTGCCAATGCGGCTCTTCAGATCGAGCGAGATCCTCGGCATCGCACGCGACACCATGGAGTTCGCGCTCGAAGCCTCCGAGGCAACCCACCCCAACGAGTATATGGGCTTTCTCCGGGCCGAAGACGCCCGTAAATTCGGCCTCGAAAAGAAGGGCCAAGTCATCACCGACGTGCTCGTTATTCCGGGCACGAAATCCGATCCGATGAGCGCGACCGTCCAGACGAACATGGTCCCCAACGACATCAAGGCGGTCGGCTCGGTCCATTCGCACCCAAACGGCGTCCTCCGACCGAGCGACGCCGATCTCGGCACCTTCCACAAGGGCGACGTCCACATCATCATCGGCGCACCCTACGGCTGGCGCGACTGGCAGGTCTTCGACAGCAGTGGCGAGCCACGCTCGCTGGACGTCCTTGATGTCCCGCTGCCCGAAGAGCAATTCTTCGATTTCACCCAGGAAGACATCGACGAGGAACTTCCATGAGCCGGTCGACCCGCGCAGTCGCCCAAGGGACCTTCGACATCCTCCATCCGGGCCACGTCCACTATCTCGAAGACGCCGCTGGCTACGCCGACGACCTCCACGTCATCGTCGCCCGCCGCAGCAACGTCACCCACAAAGCACCGCCGATCCTCTCGGACCGCCAGCGCGTCGAGATGGTCCGGGCGCTGGAGGTCGTCGACCACGCCCGACTGGGCCACCCCGAGGACATCTTCGTCCCCATCGAGGAGATCGACCCAGAGGTGATCGTGCTGGGCTACGACCAACACCACGACGCCGATGGAATCCGGGCCGCCCTCGACGAACGCGGCCTCGACTGTCGGGTCGAGCGGGCCACCCCCCGCGAGGACCACCCCGACGAACTGCTCTCGACCGGTCGGATCGTCGACCGGATTCTCGACGAACGCGCCTGACCAGCCTCGTATATAAGTAGTCACTGCCTAACGGTGCTGTTTTGCGGATCGCCGAGAACGGAGTGGTATGTCGACGCTCGATTTCGACGACTTCGTCCTTGCGGCCGCAACCGACGACCTCACAGCGGAGCCTGCGGCCCGCAAACACGCCGATGCCGTGGAGTTCCGACTGGATCTGGCGACCGATCCACTCGACCAACTCGCGGCCTACGACGGCGAACTCCCCCTCGTTGTTACCAACCGTGCCGCGTGGGAGGGCGGTGAGGCCGACGACGAAACCCGTCGGCTCGATACGCTCGAAACCGCGCTCAATCACGAGGCGGTTGCCGCGGTCGACCTCGAGTGCGGTGCACTCGACGGCAGCGTTGCGGCCGCCGACACCGAAAGGGCCCGCGAACTGCGTGACGCCGCCCACGAAGCGGGGGTCTCGGTCATCGCTTCGATCCACGACTTCGAGTCGACGCCCGCGGTCGACGAACTGGTCGACCTGTTGGAGCGGGCGGACGACGAGGGCGATGTCGGCAAACTCGCGGTAACCGCCACCGACCGCGCCGACGCGCTGGCGGTGCTGTCGGCGACCCATCGGGCCGTCGAGTCCGGCTGGACCGTCGCCACGATGGCGATGGGTGCGGCGGGCCAACATACGCGGGCGGTCGCGCCGGTCTACGGCTCGGCGATCGGGTATGCGCCGGTCGACCCGGCCGGAGCGACCGCCCCCGGCCAGTACGATCTGGCGACGCTCCGGCGGCTGGTCGACGAACTATCGACGGAGCGGTGATCAAAGCGAAGAGGGGTCGGATTCCGAGCGCACGCTGTCGGCGTCGGGTGGCGGGTCGTACTCGTCGCTAACGGCCGCCGCCAGCAGCGCCGCAAGCAGGAGCACGGCCGCCTCGTGGCGGTCCCGGCGGGCGCGAAACGATACCGGCGTCACACCGAGATCGCGGTAGGGCTCGAAGTACGACCGGTCGACCAACCCCCGGTCGACGACCCGCTCGGAGAGAAGCACCAGAAGCGCGTGGAGGTGGACGAGCTCGGTTTTCTTCACGGTGTGGTATTGGCTCGCAGGCCACCTAAACCCTCCGTGGTAGTCACCTCCTACTTCGACGGTAGGAACAGTCTACGGTCCCACCAGACGATGGCCGCAGCGGCGTCGAAGCCGGTAGATCCTGTCGGGTGCAATAGCCGGTTGCAGAGATATTATAAACAACAAAACGCCTTGATAGATTGATGGATGTATCGGGGACCGAACAGGGGGCCGCAGAGACGATCCTTCGCCGGGCGATAACCGACCCCGGCTCCTTCGACGCCGAGGGGGTCTCCCGGATACTCGATTTCTTCGAGAGCCGCGACAAGACGGTCCGGCTGAGCGCCTCGTGGGCGCTGGGTCTGGTCGTCTCGGTTTCCCCCGAGGCGGTCGCCGGCTCGGTGCGCGCGCTGGCCTCGCTGCTGGAGAGCGAACCGAAGTCGCGCCACGAGGAGATCATCCGGGCGCTTGGATACGTCGAATCCGAGTATCCGGGGCTGGTCAGGGAGGCCATCGAGGAGCTCGAACTCGACGACGATGGCGCACAAAAGCGGATCATCTCGGCGTTCGAACGGTTCGAGCCCTCCGGCGAGGGCAACGTCAGTATGACCGTCGGTGTGGCCACCGAGTACGAGGGACTGGGCGCGGTCGCCCCCTCGACGGAGTCGACCAGACCGACCACGACGCCCGAGGAGCCACAGCGCGGCCATCCCCCACGGGAGCCGCCGCCGACGCCGCCACCGGTCGACGTCAGGCGGGGAGCCTTCGAGCCGGTGGCTGCCGAGGGAGCCGGCAGCCACGTCAAGCTCTGGCAGGTGACCTACGAGACCGATACCGCGACACATACGGCCCTGCTGAAACAGCTGCGGCACCCCGCGCCACCGACGTTCGACGCGGAGTTCACCGAGAGGCTCGGCGAGTGGCAGTCGATCGACGACCACGACGCGATCGTGCCGGTGGTCGCCCACGGCACCATCCCCCGGCCGTGGTTCGTCGTCGAGTATCAGGAGGGCCGGCGGCTCAGCGAGCGACTCGACGAGGTCTCCCGGCGGGAAGCCCGCTGGATCGTCGACCGGATCGTCGACGCGGTCTGTCACGCCCACGGAGCCGGGGTAACCCACGGCGGGCTCACCCCGCGGAACGTGATCTTCAGCCGAACCTACGAGGAGAGTGCGTGGGCCTATCCGAAAGTGAGCAACTGGGGGATCTCCCGGCTGCTCTGCCAGCTGACGGCGCTGCCGATGGGCGTGCCGCCACAGTATGCCGCTCCCGAGCAGGCCGCCCCCGACCAGTACGGCGGCGTCGACGCCTCGACTGACGTCTACCACCTCGGACTGATCGTCTACGAACTGTTTGCCGGCCGCCTGCCGTTCGAGGACCACCCCGGCGTCGCCCTCCGCAAGGCCGCCACCGAGCAGCCGCCACCGGTCAGCCAGTTCGCCGACGACCTCCCCGAGGCGGTCGACACGGTACTCGCAAAGGCCCTGCGGAAGTCCAAGCTCTACCGGTACGACACGGTGCGTGACTTCCAGACCGAACTCAGACGCGCCCTCGGGAGGGGGTCGGCGTGACGCTGCTGGAGGACCCCGCGGGGACGGTGATCGTCACCCGACTGACGGCCTACCTACTGCTGTTGGTCGCCTCGGGGAGTCTGGCCTACTACACCGCTCAGAACGCCCGCGAACGGACGATCCACTCGGAGATGTGGGGGTACGTGATTCTGGCGGGGATCGCCGGCGGGCTGTATGCGATCACCGGAACCGGTGAGGTGCTGGCCGCCGCCGATATCGGCGGTGCCAACATCGGCTTCCTCGGCGCGCTCCGGCGGCTCTGCCAGCTGTTTTTCATTATCTTCCTCGCGTTGGCGATGCGGGAGCTCTACTTCGAATCCCCACAACACACCGGCGACCGGACCACGTCGCTGCCGGTGTCGATCGAGTACATCCGGTATATCGAGGCGGGGCTGCTGTTCGTCGCCTTCCTGCAGTTCATGGCGATCATCCTGCTGGGGTTGATCAACGTGAGTCTCGTCGTCCAGTTGGCCGCCAGCATCGGCTTTACGATCTACGGCGTCTCGTTTGCCACCCGGATCAGGGGGGCAGCGATGTCGACCCGGACCGTCCTCGATACGATGTTGACCTACATCATTGCCGTCCTGTTGAGCGCGGGCGGGGCGAGTGCGGTCGAGGTCGGCGTCGTCGTCGGCGTCCAGTCGGCGATCGTCGAGTCGCTGGCGGTCGTGCTGACGGTGATGAGCGTCACGTTCCTGCTGGTGCTCACCACGCGGCTCAAACAGAACGTCGCAGACACGACGATCTAAAAGATGTTGGCCTGCCGGTGGACGCTCATCCCCTCGTCGGTCAGGTCGTAGGGTTTGGTGGCCCGTGAGTGGTTGGCATCCCGGATCTTCTGGATCTCGATTGCCAGCCGGGTCTCCTCGAAGTTCGAGGTCCGGACGTACCGCAGGACGAAGACGGCGTCGGTGAGGTACTCGACCGCGCCGTATCGGGAGGCGTGGCTCGAATCCTCGCTGGCCTCGGAGGTCAACAGCGTCGTCACGCCGGCGTCCTTCAGCGACCGGGTGAAATCGAAGATCTCGCTGCGGCGCTTGGCGGGATGGTCGTACATCATCTCCAGCAGCGAGACGGAGTCCAACACGAGCCGCGAGGCCCCGAACTCCCGGATCAACCGGGAGATGTCGCCACGGATGCTGGCGAGACTGTTTGCCATCTCGACGGGGTCGAGGACGACGATCACCAGCTGGTCGTCATCGACGTACTGGCGGAAGGGCCACCCCTTCTCCTCGGCAGTCGACAACACGGCCTCCTCGGTCTGTTCGAGCGTGATGAACACCGCCCGCTCGCCGTTTTTGAGGGCCTCGTTCAGAAACTGGAGGCCGAAGGTGGTCTTGCCGGTGCCGGCCCCGCCGATGATGCCGATCAGCGAGCGCTCGGGAACGCCGCCGAGGATCATCTCGTCGAGGCCGTCGATCCCGAGGTCGATCCGGTCGATATCGGAGTCGAACTCCTCCTCGTCGAACTCCTCGGGGCCCGTGCCGCCGCCACCACCGCCACCGAACCCGCCGAATCCGAAGTCCTCGTCGGGCTGGCCGCCACCGCCGCCGACCGACTGGCCGCCGCTACTGCCGAAGCCGAAGGGGTCGTCCCCGCCGCCGGCCTCGGGCTGTGTCCCGCTGCCGTCCTCGGGCGTCGACCCGCTGGCGGTCGACCCGCCGGCGGTCGGCTCTCCAGAAGCGGGCGTCGGCTCGTCGACCGGCATCTCGCCGGGTGTCGGCGCGTCGTCGAGGCTAAACCCGAACTCCTCGGCCGACTGGGCCGGCGACGGCTCGGGGCGACCCCCCTCGTCGGCACCGTCGCCCGCCGGTCCCGAGTCTCCGTCCCCGGACCCGAAACCGAAGGGGTCGGCCGCCCCCGAGTCGGGATCGTCCGGGTCGTCGGCGTCCTCGGTGTCGAAGCCGAAGGGGTCGACCGACCCCGCCTCCGCCGAACCGCCGGTATCGGCGTCGAACTCGTCGGGCGACCCCGTCGGTTGGTCGGTCGACGCCGCGGTGTCGTCGGTTTGGGCGGAGTCGTCGTCGCTATCGGTAGGCGGGTCCGCGTCGGTGTCGGCCGGATCGATATCGAAGGCGTCCTCGATCGACGACGCCACCGACTCGTCGGCATCGCGGTCGACGGGCTCGTCGTCGAGTTCTTCGAGGGCCTCCTCGAACCAGTCGCCGCTCATCGTGTCTCACCCCCCTGACTGCGGGCTCGTGCCGGCGGCTCCGACGGGCGAGCCGAGCGCAGTGGTTGATGATCCATACTCGTTCAAGACAATCCGGAAGTATGAATGTTCCCGTCACCGAGGTCGGGCGGTGACGGAGGGCTTTTGGCCCCGGCTCTCGACGGCGACTGCATGGAGGTCGGAATCGTTGCACAGCGGAACAACAGCCGGGCAGCGGCGCTGGCGGCCGAACTCCGGACGGCCCTCGGCGAGGACGGCGTCGGCTGCTGGTTCGACGAGTCGACCGCCGCCGCGGTCGGCGACCCCGCGGCCGCCGCGAGCGTCGACCGGTTCGACGCCTACGATCTCGTCGTCTCGATCGGCGGCGACGGCACCTTCCTGTTTGCCGCCCGCGGGGCCGGCGGGACGCCCATCCTCGGGATCAACCTCGGCGAGGTCGGCTTTCTGAACGCGGTCCGACCGGCGGAGGCCATCACGGCCGTCCGCGAGGAGGTCGACGCAATGCAGGCCGGCAACGCGGAGATCCGCGAGGCCCCGCGGCTCACCGCCGAAAGCGACGGCTTCGAGAGCGTCCCCGCGGTCAACGAGATCGTCGTTACGGGCCGCCGGGGCCACGGCGGCGGCGCGACGTTCGATGTCGACGTCGACGGCTCGGAGTACACGGCGGGCCACGCCGACGGCATCCTGATGGCCACGCCCACCGGGAGTTCGGCCTACAACCTCAGCGAGGGTGGGCCGCTGGTCCACCCCTCGATCGACGGCCTGATCGTCACCGAGATGGCCGGCACCGAGGCGATGCCGCCGCTGGTGGTCGACGGCGACTGCGAGATCACCGTCCGGGTCGACGACGCCGACCAGATCGTCGTCGTCAGCGACGGCCGTCGACCGCACGAACTCGACGTGCCCTGCGAGATCAGGGTGTCGAGAGCCGAACCGCCGGTGCGACTCGCCGGCCCGGCGGCGGACTTCTTCGAGGCGCTCGGCAAACTCTCGTGAGATCCGGACACTACCCCCAGGGGGAGTATCCGATTAGCGTTCCCCGTCGGGTGCGATGAGTTCGATCACGTGGGACGGCTCGTCTCCGAGAAGATCGCCGATCTGATCGGTACAGGAGGTGCCGCTGGCGATCACGTGCTCACAGTCGGCCGCTCGGAGCTCTTCTTCGAGGTTCGAGCCCACGTCCATCGACAGGTCGTAGTACTGTGATTTGTACCCGAAGGAGCCTGCCATCCCACAGCACTCGCTGTCGCTCGTCGTGACGGTGTAGCCGCACTCCTCAAGGACCGCGAGACTGTACTCTTCGAGCCCCATCGTCCGTTGCTGGCAGTGGGAGTGGTAGGCGACCGTCTCTGTGTCGCCGTCGGCGACGTTCAGGTCGCTCGCCTCCGCGCCGTTGGCGAGCAGCCCATAGACGTACTCGAGAACCTCGTAGCTGTTCTCGGCGAGCGGCTCGGCGGACTCCTCGGGTAGCAGGCGGTTGTAGTCCTCGCGGAACATCGCGAGGTCGCTGGGCTCGATGACGACGACGTCGTAGCCCGCCTCGACATACGGGCCAAGCCGGTCGACAACGCCTTCGGCCTTGGTCCGTGCGGTATCGATCATTCCCTGTGACAGTGGTGGCCGACCCGACCCGGGAACCGGGGGGACGAGCACCTCGATGCCGAGGGCTTCGAGCGTCCTGACCGTCGCCTTCCCACGCTCGATCATGCTGTAGTTCGTGTACAGATCGGGGTAGACGACGACCTTCCGGTCGGGATCGACCGGCGGCACCCGGTCGCGGGTTTCGAACCACTCGACGAAGGTCGTCCGCTGGAACGCCGGGAACTCGCGCTCGGAGGCGACGCCAGCGGTCTCTTCGAGCAGTCGGGCCACTGGCCGGGAGTTGGCCACCCAGTTCGAGATCGGCGCGAAGGTGCTGCCGAGCTTTGCCAGAAGCTCGTAGTTGCCGAACAGCCGCTTTTGAATCCCCGGACCGGACGTCTCCGTGTCGGGTGTAAGCCCGTCGACGAGGAACTCCATGTTTCGGTCTCCCCCGGAGTTGATCCGGTCTCGGACGACCGTGTTGATCCACGGGATGTCGATGTCGACCGGACAGGCCTCGACACACCGCGAGCAACCGGTACAGAGGTCGTTGAACGTCGCCGCCGAATCCAGTCCGTGGACACCGGCCTCCCACCCGGTTGCGATCCCGCCGGAGTAGGTTTCGCCGCCGAAGGCGTGGCCGCCGACCGACTGGAAGTTCGCACAGGTGTTCGAACACGCCGAACAGCGGATGCAGTAGAGCGTCTCGCGCAACTCCTCGTCGTCCCGCATTGCCATCCGTCCGTTGTCGATCAACACAAGGTGGAACTCACGCTCATCGTCGCCCTCGGCGATCGGCGTCTCGGGATCGTCGAAGTCGACCGTGGGTGAGTCGACCGGGGGTGTCAGCAGCGAGATGTAGCTCGTGATGTCCTGTCCCGTGCCGGACCGACCGATGAGTTCGATAAAGGGTTGGAGGTCCTCGACCCGCGGGACGATCTTTTCGACGCCAGCAACGGCGATCTGGGTCGGCGGCACCGTGACCGTCTTGCGGGCGTTGCCCTCGCTGGTGACGAGCGCCATCGTCCCGGAGTCGGCGGTGATGAAGTTCGCCCCGGTCATCCCGACGTCAGCATCCTGGATGAGTTCGCCGAGGTGTTCGCGGGCGAACATCGTCAGTTCTTCTGCGGTCTCCAGTTCCTCTTCGGGCTCGAAGCGCTCGTTGAACAGGTGGGCGATCTCCCCGCGGGACTTGTGGATCGCCGGGGCGACGATGTGGCTCGGGGCTTCGTCGGCGACCTGGAGGACCCACTCTCCGAGGTCCGTCTCGACGACGTCGACGCCCTCCCGCTCGAGGTGTTCGTTGACGTCGATCTCCTCGCTGGTCATCGACTTGCTTTTGACCAGCCGGTCGGCCTCCTGGCGGGCACAGACCTCCGCGACGTACTCGTTGGCGTCCGCGGCGTCCTCGGCGATGTAGACGGTCCCGCCGTTTTGCTCGACGGTCTCGGTGAGTTCGTCGATGAGCTCCGGGAGACGTTCGATCGCGTCCTCCTTGATTGTCCGGGCCTCGTCTCTGAGCTGATCGTAGGCTTCGAGTTTCCCGACCGACTCGTAGCGCCCGGCGTTGAACCCGCGGGTGTTCGTGCCGACTGCCGCTCCCTCCGTTTCCATGATGTGCCGAATGTGCTCGGCTTTGGATTCGCGTTTCGAGCTCATGTGACAACGATCACCTCGACTGTTTTCGGGCCGTGTGCGCCCTGGACGAGTGCGCCCATGTCGGCCGTCGCGGACGGCCCCGTCGCGATAATAGCGGACTCCCGTGTGTCTCGGAGCTCGCTGCCGAACCACTCGAAGGCAGCCGCCATGTCGGGAACGATGTCCTCCTCGCGGAGCACCGCGACGTGCAGGTCGTTGAACAGGCTCACCGGCTCGCTTCCCTGTTCGTCGGACCGGAGCACGAGACTGCCGTACGACGCGACCGCGAGCGAGGCGGCCGTGACACCCGTGACTGCCGCCTCGATGTCGACCGATGTCGGCGCTGACTCGACCGTGTCGGGTAAACGCACATCGTCCCACGGGAGCGGGACGCCGACCGCAGGCTGTTCGACCACCTCGTCGATCGTTGCCGCGACGTCCTCGGGCGGGACGCGGGTCAGCGTGAGCCCGTAGCTTCCCGCCTGCGTGGCGAACTGACTGTACGTTTCTGTAGGTTCTGATGACATTAATAACACTCCAGAAAATTGTTTAAGAAATTCGTGTGAAATCACTTAGTTCCTCCGTATAGTCGGACGCGTTCTGTGGGGACCCGGTTCTCGAACTGGCGGCCTCGACCCCGAGGCCGACGGTGACAACTGAGGTCGACGGCGACTGCGAGGTCTCGGTCGACGACACCGACTACGCCGTTCGCTCACGAACCCACGCCAGCCAGCGGCTCGCAAGCGACGGGAACAGGCCCATCGCCACCGCGGCGACGGCTGCGGCCCACAGTAGGCCGGCAGCAGCCGAGCCGACGAGCCCGGCGACCACGAGCCCGCCGAAGGTAGCGAGCGCAAACGCGGCCGGAACGTAGCCCACTCGGAGAACCAACAGCCACGGCGACAGCCGCACCCAGCCGAGGCTGTCGGTCGCCAGCGGTCGCACCCAGCCGCCACGGATCAGCGCCCCGACGAGCGTCATCGTCATCCAGCCCACGAAGCCGGTCGCCTTCGCGTCGACCGGGCCGGTCGCCGGATAGCTCATGATGAACAGCAACACCGGCAGCGAAAACACCGAGACCTCGGCGTAGAGCCGGGTCGTGTCGTCGAGAAACCGCCCGATCCCGCTTTTTTCGGCGTGCGCCATCGATCCGTAGCCGTACCAGATCCGACGCCGCCCGGTCGCAGCAATGTCGGTCTCGCGGCCGAGCGGTCTGTCACGATTCCTCATATGACGGATCTCCTTCACGCCGTGTAATAATGGTTGTTCAAAACGACGTGCTGTCGACGGCGTCCGGCGTTACGTGCCCCACTGGGCGACCTGCTTCGGACGGTCGGCGATCGAGACGACATCGATCGGCTCGTCGGCCGCCCGCAGGGCTTCGAGGGCGGCCTCGGCGCTGTCGGGCGTCGAGAAGTAGGTGATCTCCTCTTCAACGGCGACTTCCAGCAGCTCGCGGTCCCGCGAGACGATCAGATCGAGGTCGCCAGCGCGGGCGGCCTCGACGAGGTCGACGGCGTCGCTGAATTCGAAGAACTCCTCGAAGCCGTCGGCCAGCTCCTCTCCGGCCTCGGAGTCGGGATCGGGGAAGACCTCGTCGGAGAGATCCAGCGCCATCGTCCCCGTGGTCGGCAGCGGTTTGCCGGTCGAATCCTGGGCCTTCTGGTAGGCCTTGCCGAAGGAGTCGGCGCTGCCCATCACTTCGCCGGTCGATTTCATCTCGGGACCGAGCCGCGGATCCGAGCCCTGCAGGCGGTCGAACGGCAGGACGACCTCCTTGACGCTGGTCTGTTCGGGGATCTGTTCGGCAACGTCCAGTTCGTCGAGCGTCGTCCCGGTCATCACCGTCGCGGCGAGTTTGGCGATCGGGACGCCAGTGGCCTTCGAGACGAACGGGACGGTACGGGAGGAACGCGGGTTCGCTTCGAGAACGAACACCTCGCCGCCCCTGACGGCGAGTTGGACGTTGAGCAACCCGACCGTCTCGAGGGCGGTGGCGATGTCTTCGGTCACCTCACGCACGCGGGCGAGCGTGTCGTCGCTCAGCGAGCGCGGCGGGATCATACATGCTTTGGAAGCGCTGTAAGGTGCAGCCCGGGATGATCCAAACAGACCCGCAATAGACGACATGCCTACCAGTTGTCCATGTCCCTGTTTTCTGAAATAAAGAAATGCTTCTCCAAAAAGCTGTACGAATCCGCTTACATTTACATCGATCACCTTCTGCTCCATTGCAATAATGGAAGAAGCAGGATGATTTGAGATGCCTGCGTTCAGAACGATGATGTCCATGCCTCCCATCTCTTCAATAAGGGAATGAAGGGTAGATCGAGATTCACTAAAATGGGTGACATCCATCTCAGCGTAGTAGAATTGATTCCCCAACTCTTCTTTTAATTCTTTCAAACGGTCGATTCTGCGTCCGGTACCGCCAACAGTGTATCCTTTATTGACAGCGTGCCTGGCGAGATGTTCACCGATGCCTGAAGTTGCACCGATGATGATCATTCGTTTACTCACTCAATTGAGAATTAAACTTGAGATTCAACCGGCTGAAGGGATGGGTATTGTACTTTCAGCCATTCGTAAGCTCCAAATAGAAGAGCACTGTAGACCAGATTCCCTCCAAGTGTATTGTGGAAAAATGGAATAGCTGCTGTATAGCAAGCAATCAGTCCTTCAGCGCTTAACGGGTATAATGGGCTTGAAATCCATACACCAAAGTTACTAACGATAAAGAAAATCAGAGATGCGCCGAGTGCGCCACCGATAACTCTGCCAATGGTTACTTTCTTGAGAAGGTAATACCCCAAAACAGCAATCATTGCAATACTACCGTATAGGTAGAGAAATCCACTGGTAAACCATGTGAACCCTTCGTAGTAGGCTGAATAGAAAAGATTGTTCAGGAGTAAGTCACTGATCCAAAAAGCGGTAATGGGAATGATAAAAGCCCATTTTTTATCCTTGAAGTAAGCAGCTCCGAAAAGAGCAATTGCACCTAGAGGGGTAAAGTTATAAGCATGTGGTAGCAGACGTGACAGTGCTGCGAAAAGTATAAAACCGGAAAGTATGTAAAATGTCTTCTTATTCATGAATATTGGTAGCCTTTTGATTCAACGTTGTAAATATAACAGTTGAAGAGCAAAAGTGTGAGGATGAAATCAGATTTCCTCAAAATAAAAAAACCCCGGCAAAAACCGGGGTTTGATAATCCTGAAAAAGGAGTTTCTTAGTTGGATGCATTCAACTCGAGCTGTAACTCAATGTCTACTTTATTTCCAACAACTGCTGTTGCGGCCCAGTCGCCTACACCTACACCAAAATCATTGCGCATCAGTTCAGCATTAGCAACTATACCGGCCACACGTGTATTTTCCTGCATTGGATGATCCATTACACCTAAAAGCTCAAAAGGAAGATCAAATTCTCGGGTCACGTCACGAATCGTAAGTTCTCCACGAGCAACAAATTGATTTTCTCCTGTCTGCTCAATTGAATTGCTTACAAATTCCATGTTGGGCCATTCTGAGGTATTGAAGAAATCTTCAGACTTCAGGTGATTGTCTCTTCGCTCATTTCTTGTATTGACGCTTTCAATTGGTATTGATACATCAAGGCTACTTTCGGCAAGGTGTTCCGGATCGAAATTGATTGTTGCATCAACATCATCAAAAGTACCGGTTACCGGTGTAAAGAAATGATT
>JAWOEO010000009.1:0-3435 GCA_046482755.1 Halohasta sp.
GGGAGGAGTCCTACTACTTCGCCGCCCAGAAGATGACCAAGATCATGAACGAGGGATGGGCGGCCTACTGGGAGTCGCTGATGATGGGCGACGAACGCTTTGCGGGGACGGACGAGTTCATCACCTACGCCGACCACCAGGCCCGTGTGCTCGGCTCGCCCGGCCTGAATCCCTACAAGCTGGGCAAGGAACTCTGGGACCACCTCGAAAACACGACCAACCGCCGAGAGGTCGCCGACAAACTCCTCCGCGTCGAGGGAATCACGTGGCGCAACTTCGACGAGACGGTCGACTTCGAGGAAGTCGCCTCGCTGCTCGCGCCCGATCCGGTCATCGCGGGCGTCGACGCCAGCCGCCTCGAGGAGTTGGCAGCGCTTGCCGACGAAGGCGACCCGCGGGTCGACGCCGAGGCGGTCAAGCGGGCGATCGCCACGCTGGACGGCGATCTCGACCCCGAGGATCCCGAGGCGGTCGACGTCGACCGCTACCCCTGGAAGCTGCTGACCTACGAGGGGCTGGCCGAACGGCACTTCTCGCTAGCCAAGCGGCAGAACCGCGGGTTCCTCAAGCGGATCGACCGCGCCGAGTTGGAACAACTCGCCCGCTACATGTTCGACGACGAGAAGTACGCGACCGTCGAGGCGGCCCTCGCCGACGTCGACTACACGGCCGGGTGGGATCGGATGCGCGAGGTCCGCGAAAGCCACAACGATGTGACGTTCGTCGACGCGTTTCTCACCGGCGAGTTCGTTCGCCACAACAACTACTTCACCTACGAGTACTCCCACGCCGGCAGCGAGTACCGCGTGGCCAGCACGGCCGCCGAGGACGTCAAAAAGAAGCTGCTGTTGCAGTTCACGAACTTCGGCAAGCCCTCGATTGCGGTGTACGACGGCAACTTCGCCAACCGTGGCGAGCTACTGCTTGGCCACCGCTACAACGGGGTCGCCCTCGACATCGGGGAGGCAAAGAACGTGCTCGAACGCGTCTACGAGCTGTGGGGCAGGCCAGTGAACCTGATGACCATTCGGACGGAGTACGACGACCACGAACTGGAGGTCGCCCGACGGCGAGGACGGGAACCCGACGGCACCGAGGTCGGCGTCCGGCTCCGATACGACGGCGAGGAGCACGCCGAGTTCGATCTCAAACCCGAACTCCAGGATGCCATCGAGGCCAGCGACGTCGACTACGACACCAAACCCGACGACTGGTTGGCGTAGCCCTCGGCTCGTCAAGATATAAAAGAACGAGCCGACTACTCTTCTAACAGCCAGCCGAACCGCTTCTCCCAGAAGGCCTCATCCGGCGGTTTCTTGGTTCGGCCGTGGGTCTTTTTCTCGCGGATCTGCCGTTCGATCACGTCGCGGGTCTGGTGGAGCGCGTGGCTCGCGCCGTACCCCTCCCCCGAGGCGATGTAGAACCCGTGGTCGGTGTAGAGCCGGATACGAGCCAACAACAGTGGCGTCCCACGGAGCGTTTCCTTGTGGCGCTGGAGGTGGACCTTCGCGCCGAGGATCGTCATGGCGGCGTGCAGGCGGTCGAACTCGTCGACCATCGCGACGATGTCCTCGTAGTCGATATCGTCGAGGTACTCGCTGCCGTAGACCTCCACGGCGCGGTTGCCACCGGCCTCCCACGTCAACGCATCGAGCGCGTCAGTTTTAGTGACGATCCCGAACGGCTCGCCGTTCCCAGTGACGACCAGCGAGGAGGCGTCGATCTCGAACATCTCGTCGACGGCATGCTGCAAGGTCTCCTCGGGGTGGATCGTCCGGACCGGTGTGGTCATGAGGTCCCGGACCGGGAGGCCGACCATTCGGTCGAGGTCACCCCCACGAGCGCCGTAGCCGCCGCCGCGGGTGCGCCCGGCGCGGTCGGCGACATCGCCGCCGAAGGAGTCGACGCCGCCCGCGTCGCCACCTTGTCGGGTCTGTTCGGATCGAACGCTGACGCCGACGAGATCGTAGAGACTGAGGATGCCGACCGGGGTGCTGTCTTCGACCACGGGGAGATGGGTGAAATGGTGTTCGCGGAAGTCGTGGATCGCCTGACCGAACGTCGCGTCGGGATCGAGCGTGAGGAGCTCCCGGGTCGCCGCGGTGCCGACGGTGGCAGCGTCGAGAAACGGCTCGACCTTTCGGAGGATGTCGTCGACCGTGACGACACCGGTCAGCGTCGATCCCTCGAACACCGGAAGGAGTTGCGATTCGCTGTCGATCATGAGCCCTGCGACCTCCCGAATATCGTCGTCGGGAGTCAGATGCGGGACGTGCCAGCGCAGCGACCGGAGCTTTTCGGTGGGTTGGTGGTGTGAGGCCGCGAGCTGGCGTCTGGTCACGACACCCTCGAAGCGGTCGTCCTGCACCACGACCCCCTTGATAGAGGGGTCGGCGAAGACGCCGACGAGTTTCGAGACCGGTGTCTCCGGGTCGAACGTTTCGTAGTCGTCAGAAACGATGTCTGCGATATCCATAGCTGTAGGCCTCCGTGGGACGAGGGCAGTAGCCCAGTCGACGACTGCGCGCGACCACGACGACCGTTTCGGCGCGCGGTCGCAAGCCTCTGGTGGCCTCTATAGTTAGTCGGTAACTACTCGACTGTAACAGGCTGCCGCGAGTGCTGATCAGAGGTTGGAGCGCCCGCTCCCGCCGTCGACGACGATCGACTGGCCCGTAATGTAGCTGCTCGCCGCCGAAGAGAGGAAGGCGACCGTCTCGCCGAGTTCGGTCGGCTCGCCGATCCGCCCGAGGGCTGCGTCGGCACCGAACGCCGCCCGGCCCGATTCGTAGTCGTCGTACTCGCCACGGTCGACGCCCTGTTGGATCAACTCCTCGATCCGGCTCGTCTCGTGGGCTCCCGGCAGCACGGCGTTGACTCGAACATCGGGAGCCAACTCCCGCGAGAGGGTCTTTTCGAGGCCGATCACCCCCATCCGGACCGCGTTCGACAACACCAGCCCGTCGAGGACCTCCTTGACGCTCCGGGAGGTGATGGTGACGATCGTCCCGCCGCCGTCGGCCCGGAGGTACTCCGCGCTCTCCCGGACCAGTCGGACGACGCTCATCACCAACAGATCGAAGGCATCGTACCAGTCGTCGTCGGTGGTTTCGAGAAACGAGCCGCTGGGTGGGCCACCCGCGGAAGTAACGAGATGATCGAGCCTGCCGAACTCGTCGACCGTCGTCTCGACCAGTCGCATGATGTCGTCGGGATCGGTCAGATCACCCGCAACCGGGAGGATGCGAGCGTCGTCGGTGGCCTGCTCGCGGAGTTCGGTCGCGGCGGCTTCAAGCGTCGACTCGGTTCGGCCATTGATGACGACGTCGACGCCTTCACGAACGAGAGCGGTCGCGGCGGCTTTGCCGAGCCCACGGCTGGAGGCGGTGACGAGTGCGGCGTTACCGCTGAGTTTGAGATCCATACCGGCAGTTC
>JAWOEO010000130.1:0-2523 GCA_046482755.1 Halohasta sp.
TTTGTTATCTGCGAAGAAAGGTCAGCGGTGCTTGCCGCGGTTTTGGTAGTGGAGTCTTTTACCCCCGGGTTGAAACCCGGGGCTAGTCTCATGATGGAGCCCCCGGCGTGTCTTCAAGCCGCGGGTTGGGTTGTGCTGCCGACGCGATTCTCGTCGACTCGACGAGCGAGGAGGGTGCTGGCGGCACCGGCGAGACCCACGACTGGGAGTCGACCGCCGACCTCGCCGAGACGCTCACCTCGCCGGTCATCCTCGCCGGGGGCCTCACCCCGGACAACGTCGCCGAGGCGGTGCGGACGGCCGCCCCCTTCGCGGTCGACGTGGCCTCGGGTGTCGAGCGCGACCCCGGCCGGAAGGACCACACCGCCCTCGCCACGTTCGTCCAGAACGCGGGCCGCGAGCTGGAGGTGCCCGTATGAGCACTGCAACCGACCGCATCAGCCTCGACCGCGACCGGGGGGCGTTCGTCGACCTCGCAGACCACGACGAGCCAGTCGTCGCTCGTCTCGCGGTCACGCTGGATGTCGAGACCTCACCGCTCGCCGCTTACGCGGCGCTGGCCGACCGGAGCCCCTACACCTTCCTGCTCGAGAGCGCCGAGAAGACCGCCTCCTCGGACCCCGACGGGGCCTTTGCACCCGAAACGGACGCCGAACGCCACGCCCGCTACTCTTTCGTGGGGTACGACCCCGAGGCTGTCGTCTCGGTCTACCCTGACCACACGGAGGTCGACCAGCTCGGCCCAGCAGCGGACCCACTGGTCGAAGCGTACGCGGGAGATGCTGAAACAGAGGGCGACGTGTTGGATCGCCTCCGGCGCGGCTTGCCTGCCATCGAGCGCGTCGGCTTCCCCGAGACGGATCGTCGACAGCTCTCGGGCGGCCTCGTGGGATTTCTGGCTCACGAAACGGTGTACGACCTCGTGCTCGAAGATGTGGGGCTCGACCGCCCCGACTCCGGGCTGCCCGATGCCCAGTTCGCGCTGACGACCCGGACGGTCGTCTTCGACGACGCCGAGGGCACGGTCCAACTGGTGTTCACACCTGTCATCGCTCCCGACGACGATCCCAGCGAGACCTACGACGCGCTGCGAGCGGAAGCGGTCGACATCGCCGGAACACTCGCAACGGCGACTGATCCCGACCCCGGCGGCTTCCGGAAGACCGGGGAGACCGCCGGCCCACAGGACGACTACGAGGCAGCGGTTCGGACGGCCAAACAGCACGTCCTCGACGGCGACATCTATCAGGGCGTGATCTCCCGCCGCCGCCAACTCACCGGCGAGGTCGACCCGATCGGCCTCTACAAGGCGCTCCGGGAAATCAACCCCTCGCCGTACATGTATCTCATGGCCCACGACGAGTTCTCAATCGTCGGGGCGAGCCCCGAAACGCTCGTCTCCGTACAGGGGCGAGAAATCGTCTCGAACCCCATCGCCGGGACCTGCCCCCGCGGCACCAGCCCGGTCGAGGACCGCCGCCTCGCGGGAGAGATGCTGGCCGACGGCAAGGAGCGGGCCGAACACACGATGTTGGTCGACCTCGCGCGCAACGACGTGCGCCGCGTCTCCGAGCCGGGGAGCGTGGCCGTCGAGGAGTTCATGAGCGTCCTCAAATACAGTCACGTCCAGCACATCGAGTCGACCGTCACCGGCCGCATGGCCGCCGAGTACGACGCCTTCGACGCCGCCCGAGTGACGTTCCCCGCGGGGACGCTGACCGGCGCGCCGAAGGTCCGCGCGATGGAGATCATCGACGACCTCGAACTGACCCCGCGGGGCGTGTATGGTGGCGGCGTCGGCTACTTCTCGTGGAGCGGCGACGCCGAGTTGGCCATCGTGATCCGCACGGCGACGATCGACCACAGCGGCGACGAGGACGAGATCACGGTCCAAGCAGGGGCGGGACTGGTCGCCGACAGCGATCCCACCTCGGAGTACGAGGAAACCGAGCAAAAGATGGACGGCGTGTTGGCTGCGATCGATCGGATCGAGGAGGGCGAGCAATGAACGTCCTGTTCGTCGACAACTACGATTCGTTCACCTACAATCTCGTCGAGTACGTCTCCGAGACCCGCGTGCCCGACGGCGACGGCGGGCTCGAACCGATCGACGTGACGGTCCTGAAAAACGACGCCTCGCTGGCGGAGATCCGCGCCGCCGAGCCGGATGCGATCCTCATTAGTCCGGGACCGGGCCACCCGAAAAACGCCCGCGACGTGGGCGTGACGATGGACGTGCTTCGGGAGGTAAGTACGGAGGTCCCGACACTCGGAGTCTGTCTCGGTCTCGAAGCCGCGGTCTACGAGTACGGCGGCAGTGTGGGCCACGCGCCCGAGCCGATCCACGGCAAGGCCTACCCGATGGATCACGACGAACAGGGTGTGTTTGCGGGGGTCGACCAGGGCTTTCAGGCCGGTCGCTACCACTCGCTGATCGCGACCGAGGTACCGGACTGTTTCGAGGTCTCGGCGTCGACCGACCACGCCGGCGAGGAACTCGTCATGGGCGTCCGCCACCGCGAG
>JAWOEO010000133.1:0-2868 GCA_046482755.1 Halohasta sp.
CCCGATCCCTCATTGTCTCGCGACGAGATGGAGATCCTCCAGCGGACCGTTGCTGCCGATGCCGAGTTCATCGACCGGCTCCCGTTCGATCCGGCCGCCGTCACACGGTCGACCGGGCCAGCCGACGCGTCGGAATCAACCCAGTCGACGCTCACAGACTCTCACGACTCACCGATTATCGCGGGCGTCGACCAAGCCTTCGTCGACGACACCGCGATCAGTGCTATCGTTGTTTTGCGGGACGGCGAGGTGATCGAGCGTACCCACGCCGTCACCGAGCTGTCGGTGCCGTACATCCCCGGCCTACTCTCCTTTCGGGAGGGCGAGGCCATCGTTGAGGCCTTTGGGACCCTCGACTGCGAACCCGACCTCGCCTGCTTCGACGGCAGTGGCCGCATCCACTACCGGCAGGCCGGACTGGCGACCCACATGGGTGTGATCTTCGACCTCCCAGCCATCGGGATCGCCAAGAGCCTGCTGTGTGGTGACCCCCGTGAGTCGGTCGACGATCGACCTGCGGGGTGGCGCACGCCCATCGAGTCGACCGACGCGGTCGACTGTCCAGCCGAGACCGTCATCGGCTATGCCTATCAGTCGAGACAGTACGACTCAGGCAGCCAATCGATCAATCCGCTGTATGTGAGTCCGGGCCATCGGGTGAGCGCCGAGACCGCGGTCGACCTCGTGGCCGCCCTCGGCGGCGGCTACAAACTCCCCGAGCCGACGCGGCTGGCCGACAGCTACGCCGCCGAGGTGAAGTCGGCGCTCGTCGACGAGTAAGTCGGCCGGTGCCCGGCCAGCAAACACCGTATAATTAACATCCATGGGACGGAATGGAGGGTGTGCAACCGAAGACGGTACTCATTACTGGCTGTTCGTCCGGGATCGGGCGGGCCACTGCCCTCGCGTTTGCCGACGAGGGGTGGACGGTGTATTCGACCGCCCGCGATCCCGCCGATATCGAGACGCTCGCAGACGCCGGCTGTCGGACCGACCGGCTCGACGTGACCGAACAGGCCGACGTCGACCGCGTGGTCGACCGGATCCTCGACGAGGAAGGGGTCATCTCCTGTCTGGTCAACAACGCCGGCTTCGGCCAGTTCGGCCCGCTCGAAGACGTGCCGGTCGAGAAGGTCGCCGAGCAGTACGAAGTCAACGTCTACGGCCCCCACCGACTGATCCGGGCCGTCCTGCCCCACATGCGCAGAGAAGAAGAGGGAACGATCATCAACGTCTCGTCGGTCGCCGGCCGCGTCGCGTTCCCCGGCGGTAGCGCCTACTGTGGCTCGAAGTTCGCCCTCGAAGCGATGTCCGACGCCCTCCGGGCGGAGGTCGACCAGTTCGGGGTCGACGTCGTCGTCGTCGAACCCGGCCCGGTCCAGACCAACTTCTCCGATCGGGCCGAAGCCGAGGCCAACGGCAACGACCGCAGCGAGGCCTACGAGGACTTCTATAGCCTGTTCGACGACACCGAAGCCATCGGCGGCGACGGCCCCGGCTCCGTGCCGCCCGAGCGCGTGGCCGCAGACGTCCTCAACGCCGCCAGCGCGACCAAACCGGTCGCCCGCGTGCCGGTCGGGACGGCCGCCCGCGTCAGCGTCCTCGCCCGGTTCGTTCCCGATGCGCTCCGCGATCAACTGTGGTCGGTCGTCCGCCGGTTCACGTAGTCGACTCGTTTTCAGGCCAAACAGGCCGCAACGACTCTGAGAGCCGCCTCGCCGCGAACCTCGTCGGCCAGCAGCGGCACCCGTTTGACCTCACGGCTTCGGAACAGGTCGGTCGCCCCTTTGAGGGCCTCCTGCTGGACGCCCCACCGTCGCTGGCAGAACTCGCAGTCGTCGAGGTTCGGGGAGACGATCCATTCGGGGTCGACCTCGTGGTCGGTGATCTCGGCGAGATCCTCCATCACCCGGTTGACCACGAGTGTCTGAACCGGAATCTCGAAAGACGCAAGCTGGTCGACCAGCCGCTCGGATTCGACGACGCTCATCTCCTCGGGGATCATCACCACGCGGAAATCCGTCTGGTCTGGATCTCTGAGTACACCACGCAGCCGTTCGATTCGCTCGCGCAGCGCTTCGAGATCGGCCGACGGATCGGCGTTGTCGCTTCCGCCGCCGAACATCCCTTTGAGTCCCTCGAACATCCCCTGCATCCGCTGGCGCATCTTCATCACACGGCCGACCATCGATGCCGGTGCACCTGCGCGAGGCCGAGCTTGGTTTGCAGGCTCTGGAGCACCTCGTCGCTGCTGTGGGTGTGGAGCAGGTTGCGCTCGAATTTACGGGTGCGGGCGGCGGTTTGCTCCAGCGCGGCGATACGGTCGCGGATCGAGGCGGCGGTCTCGTAGTCGCGTGTCTCGGCCGCCTGCCTCATGGCTTCCTTCAACTCGGCCAGCCACTCCTTGGCCTTGCCCTCGAGGAATTTGCAGGCGGCATCGAGGCGCACCTGGTATGCCTCTTCCGTGATTTCGTTGGCGTGCTCGTAGATCTCCTGCCGGGCATCGTCGTAGAGTCGCCAGCGACCGTCCCCGAGGTCGACCGGCTTGGCGTCGCTGAGCAGGATGCCGAACTCGCGGCGCAGCTCGGCCAGTGTCTTGCGCAAGTGCCCGGAGTGTGCGAAAGGCCCGTAGTAGCGGGAGCCGCTGTCGGTGCGGTTCCGCGTCAGGCGGAAACGCGGCAGCGTCTCCCTCAAGTCCACGCGCACGAGGAGGAAGCGCTTGTCGTCGGTGAAGTCGGTGTTGTAGCGCGGCTTGTATTTCTTGATCAGCTGCCCTTCCAGGAGCAGCGCCTCGGCCTCGGATTTGACCTGCACGATGTCGAAATCGTGGATCAAATCGATCATCGCCTTGATTTTGGGCTGGGCGAT
>JAWOEO010000144.1:0-18145 GCA_046482755.1 Halohasta sp.
GACGCGACCCTGTATAATGTCGACTCGATCCTCGACGAACCGAACGCCCACATGCACTGGTACGGAAAAAAACAGGTTCGACCGCTCCGTAAGATGGGCCACGTGACCGTGACCGATCCGGACAACGGTGACCGGGATGCACTGATTGAGCATACCGAATCGCTCCGTGATGGACTAACGTTCGTTGGAGAATCGCAGTAACTACTGCCTACCAGTACGCAGACACCAGTAGCCAATGACTACCGCACCCGAAGTTCAAGCCCTGATCGACCGACTCGAAGCCGAAGCCGCACAGGACCGCGATCCAGTCGAGACTCCCGACGTGGGGATCATCATGGGATCGGACTCCGACCTCAACGTGATGGCTGGAGCCTACGAGGCGCTCGAAGAACTCGGCTTCGTCGAACAGACCGATTTCGAGACTCCGCCCGAGAGCCGGTTTAGCTTCGAGAGCTACGTCGTCTCGGCCCACCGGACGCCCGAACTGATGTACGTCTACGGCGAGACGGCTGCCGACCGCGGGCTGGACGTCATCATCGCGGGCGCGGGCGGCAAATCCGCCGACTTGCCGAACATGACCGCCTCGATCGCGTATCCGATTCCGGTGATCGGGGTGCCGGTCCAAGAGAAGTCCGTCGACTCGGTCATCGGGATGCCGACCGGTGCGCCGATTACCGCCGTGGATGCCGGCAAATCGTTCAACGCCGGGCTCTCGGCCGCCCAGATCATCTCGCGTGAGCACGAGGCGATTGAACAGGCGCTTGTCGGCTATCACGACTCGCTGCAGGGTGGTGTCGGCGAGGTTTCGATGGATCTCCACGATCTGGGCATCGACGGCTTCCGCGAGCGCGAGGAGTAGGCACGGACTAACCGGATTCAGAACGACGCGTCGTCGACCAGCAGTTCGCTTTCGATGTAGGCTTCGAGTTCCCCCCGCAGCATCGCCCCCGGCTCGTCGGTCCGGGTGGTTTGCTGGAGATTGATGCCCTCGATCGTGGCGATGATGAACTCCGCCGTCCGGTCGGGGTCGACCGATCTGAACGCGCCCTGTTCGATCCCGGCTTGGATGATCTCCGCGAGGTAGTCAACCAGATCGGCGGACATCTCGGTGAACTCCTCACGGAATTCCGGGTTCTGGATCGCCTGGGCGCGGAGTGCGAGATAGGTACCGACGCGTTCGCCGGCGGTCGGCGTCCCCTCGGCGGCGGGGTAGTCACCCAGCGAGACGGTGATGTATGCCTGTAGGTCGCCGACCGGATCGCCCGTCGACTCGATGCGGTAGCCGCGCTCGAAGTAGTCCCGCATGTACTGGACGAACGACAGCAGGATGTCGTCCTTGCCGTCGAAGTGGTGGTAGAACGTCGACTTGGTGAGATCCGACTCGTCGGCGATCCGCTGGATCGAGATGCCGGCGTAGCCGTGTTTCTGGAGGGCGGCGAACGTCGCCATCATGATCGCCTCGTGGGTGTCGGCCGGCTCGCCGTCGAGCGGTGCCTCCTCGCTCATAGGACGGCTTGTCGACCGGCGGAAATATAGCTTGTTACTGGGCGACAAAGGAGTGTGGTAGCAGCCGCGATCGGCGACTGCCCGGTCGGACTCGCCCCATTGGTGAGCGAGAGGCGAGCGTAAATCGGTCGCTCAGACGGTGCCGGGGATCCAGACGCCGGTCGGCAGGACACCGGCGACGTACAGCAGGCCAACCCCGAGCGACCAGATGACGATCGCCATCGCCGGCGGGTCGATGTGGGTCCGGCCGTGGGCGTAGAAGATCCGCTGGGTCACTTCCCCGAGAAGCGCCGCGATCAGGCCCAGCCCACCGGCGATGAGAAGCCCTGCGGTCACCGAGAGTCCGGCGAGGGCTGCATCACCGGAGGCGGTCACCGCGAGGAAGACCGTCGACCCCGCCAGCGTGATGTGGTGGGTAACCGGGAAGTTCTCGACGCCGAGGTTCAAGAACAGCAGCGAGGCGGCACTGAGCCCGAAGCCGAGGAACGGGCTCCCCGTTCGGAACGCGAGGTAACCCGACGCGAGCCCCGCAACGAAGCCGATGGCGCTGACTTCGGCCCACGTGTACTGCTGGGGGAGCCACGGCTCGGTCGCGAGCCACTCGCGTTCCGGCTCACCACCGTTTTCGGTGCCGTTCGCCCCACCCGCAGCGGCACCGACCGTCTCACCGCGCTCGAAGGGCCCCATGTCGAGGAGTCCGCTCCCTTTCGGCTTGCCAACCAGCGCGTAGCCGAAGACCGCCCGATGGACGAACGCGCTGATCACGATGCTCACCGGGATCGGGTCGACCGTAATAAGCAGATTTCGTGAGAGCTGTTCGATGGCGATCCCAAGCAGGCCGAAGAGGCCACCGACCGCCAGCACGTCGGGCTTGTTGCCGAGTGCGAAGCCGATATCCTTGGCGTTGTGGTAGTCGAAGCCCGACTCCATGTAGCCCTGCTTGGCCGCGTAGGCGGCCGCGGCGGCCCCGCCGGCGAAGGAGATGTGGGGGCCGAAGACGTGGCCGAAGCCGATCCCCACGAGGTCGACCGACCCCTCGGGGGCTGCGCCGACGATGTTGGCCGCCGCGCCGGCGACAACGAGCAGACCGGTGAGCACGAACGCCGGCAGCGCGCCGATGGCCGCGCCGAACGCGCCGCCGGCGAACGCGCCGACCCAGATCGAGGGCTCCCCGAGGACGCTCGCCACGTCGCCGAACGAGCCGCCGAAGGCCTGCAAGACGAGTTCGGGTGCGAGTTCAGCAGGCATCGGTGGTCACCATCGTCCGTTGGTTGGTCGACTGGCCGCTGTCAGTCGGTGCTGTGCGTGCGTCGTCAGTTCCGTGTCGGAACGCCCCACACTGCGGGTCGACTCCCGCGGGTGTCGTCGTTCCGCCTTCCGTGTTCCGTGTCATGTGTCTCCACGATCCGCGTCTCGAACGAACGTTCGTTTTATTATTAATGTGTTGGTTTTTCCTGTATGAAGATCGGTTCGGAAACTGGCTCGAAGATGGTGCGTATTCCGCCCGTTGCGCTCCACGAACGAGTAGCCGCCCGGCCGTCTATTCGGTGCTCTTGTCCCGCGTCCCGGTGACCGTCGGCGCTGACTCCCGGAGCGCCACCCAGTCGGTGGCGTCGACAACCGTCCCGTTGGCCAGGTCGACCGTCACCGAGTATCGCAGCCGCGACTCCGGTTCGGCGGTCGGATCGCTGATCCTGACGTCGGCCCGATCTTCGACGTATGAGGGTTCGCGGTCGACGGCGTCGACGCCATCGGAACCGGCAACGTGTCGGTAACTGCCGCCATGCCGACCACCCGGTCAAAAATCAACGCTTATGAGGGGCGGGTCCCAACCGCAGCACGTTACGGAGAACCACGAATGTCATGGATAGCAATCGGGGCGCTGGCGCTCGTCGGGATCGCCATCCCGCTGGCGATGATGGCGGTTTCGGCGCTGCTGCGACCGGCCGTCCCCGAACAAAGCAAGAAGACAACCTACGAGAGCGGTGAGATTCCGACCGGCTCGGGCCACGTGCAGCTCAACATCCAGTACTATATGGTTGCGCTGCTGTTCGTCGTCTTCGATATCGAGACGGTGATGATCTTCCCGTGGGCGGTCATGTACCGCAGCGCACTGGAGGCGGGCACCCCGCTATCGCAGGCGTTGCTCCCGATGCTGATCTTCGTCGGGATCCTCGTCGTCGGTCTCGTATGGGCGTGGCGCATCGGTGCCGTCGAGTGGACGACGAGTCTGCGCGCGGCCACGCAAAAGACGGAACGACAGAACACATGAGCAGCGACAATCAACAACCATTCGTCACCGACAGTTCGGCTGTAGTTACAGAGACCCGCGACGCGCGACTGGCGGGTCAGGACGACCGCTTCAACTCCCGGCTCCGGGAGGCCTTCGGCTCCTCGCCGTTTATTCTCACCAAGTTCGATAAGTTCATGAACTGGGTGCGGGGGTCGTCGATGTTCATGCTGCAGTTCGGGATCGCCTGCTGCAGCATCGAGATGATGCACACCTACGCGGTCAAACACGATCTCGACCGCTTCGGGGCCGGTGTCCCCCGTGCGTCGCCGCGACAGGCCGACGTGATCATCATTCCGGGGACGATCGTCTCGAAGTTCGCCCCGCGGATGAAACGCGTCTACGACCAGATGCCCGAACCCAAGTTCGTCATCGGCATGGGCTCCTGTACCATCTCCGGTGGGCCGTTCCAGGAGGGGTACAACGTCATCAAGGGCGCAGAAGAAGTGATCCCCGTCGACATCCACATCCCCGGCTGCCCGCCGCGACCCGAGGCGCTGGTCTACGGCGTCGCCAAGCTCCAGGAGCGGATCGCCAACGGCGAATCGGCTCCCGTGGTGGTCAAACCCTACGAGCTCGAACAGTTCGGCGACCTCGAACGCGACGAGATCGTCGACCAACTGGCCAAGGAGATCGATACCGAGGATCTGGTCATGCGGTACAACTGGGCTGATTCGCCATGAGCGTGGAACTCCCCGACACTGGCGGCGTCGCCGAACAGTCCCCCGAAGCACTCGCCGACCTGCTGGGCGAGCTCGTCATCGGCCGCGAGGAGCACCTCAACGCCCCCGGCTTCGTTATCAAACCCGACACCGTCGTCGAGGCGCTGCGTCGACTCCGCGATCAGGCCGGCTTCGATCACCTCTCGTGTGTCATCGCACAGGAGTACGAGGATCACTACGAGTCGATCTACCACCTCACGAAGTACGCCGACCGGACCCAGGAGGTCTCGATCGTCGTCCCCGCCGACAAGGAACACCCCGTGAGCCAGTCGGCAAGCGACGTCTTCCGCACGGCCGACTGGCACGAACGAGAGGCCTACGATCTCGTCGGCATCGAGTACGACGAGCACCCCGACCTCCGGCGCATCCTGCTACCGGAGACGTGGCAGGGCCATCCGCTCGGCCTCGATTACGATCAGGACCAGCCACAGGTCGTCCCGCTGCGGGAACACGCCAATCCGCTACTTGAGGACCAGAAAGCCGATGGCGACTCCGAGACGATGTTCCTCAACATCGGCCCGCACCACCCGGCGACCCACGGCGTCCTCCACATCAAGACCGTCCTCGACGGCGAGCAGGTGGTCGACCTCGAACCCGACATCGGCTACCTCCACCGGTGTGAGGAGCAGATGTGTCAGAACGGCACCTACCGCTACCAGATCATGCCGTATCCCGACCGCTGGGACTACATTTCCGCTGGCCTGCTCAACGAGTGGGCCTACGCGCGCGTCGCGGAGGATATGGCCGACATCGAGGTGCCCGAGTACGCACAGGTCATCCGAACGATGGGTGCGGAACTCTGCCGAATGGCGGCGCACTTCCTCGCACTGGGGACGTTCGCACTCGACATCTACGGCGACTTCACCGCGCTGTTCATGTACTCGATCCGGGATCGAGAAAAGGTCCAGAACATTCTGGAGGACCTGACCGGCCAGCGCCTGATGTTCAACTACTTCCGGCTCGGCGGGGTCGTCTGGGATCTGCCCGAACCCCGCGAGGAGTTCTTCGAGAACATTCGGGACTACCTCGACGAGTTGCCGACCGCCCTGGAGGAGTACCACGACATGATGACCTCCAACGAGATCCTCCAGCTGCGGACGGTCGACACCGGCGTCCTGCCACCGGAGGTCGCCAAGAGCTACGGCGCGACCGGCCCGGTCGCCCGCGGTTCGGGGGTCGACTACGATCTCCGCCGTGACGACCCTTACGGCTACTACGAGAACCTCGACTGGGAGGTCGTCACCGAGGACGGCTGTGATAACTTCAGCCGCCTGCTCGTGCGCATGCGCGAGGTCGAACAGTCGGCCCGCATCGTCGAGCAGTGTGTCGACCTCTTGGAGGACTGGCCCGAAGACGAGCGCAACATCCAGGCCAACGTCCCGCGGACGATCAAACCCGACGACGACACCGAGATCTACCGCGCGGTCGAAGGCGCAAAGGGCGAACTCGGGATCTACATGCGTGCCGACGGCACCGACAAGCCGGCCCGCTTCAAGATCCGGAGTCCGTGCTTCTCGAACCTGCAAACACTCCCTGAGATGTCGAACGGCGAGTACGTCCCCGATGCGATCGCGTCGCTCGGGAGCCTCGATATCGTGCTTGGCGAGGTGGATCGCTGATGGCGGCCCCGTTACAGGGGGAGGTCATGCTCCCCGAACGGATCGCCGACCTCTTGGGCCTCGGCGGCGTCGCCGGCGAGGTCGTCGGCGGGCTGATCGGCGCGTTCATCGTCGGCAACATCATGCTCGCGTTCACTGGCGTCGCCGGCCCGTGGGCCAAACGGAAGATCACGGCGGCCTTTACCGACCGGATCGCCGTCGACCGGATCGGGCCTTTCGGCCTGCTGATCATCGTCGCCGACTCGGTGCGACTGCTCTCGAAGGAGCTGATCATCCCCGAGGGGGCTGATCGCCCCTCCTACGATCTCGCGCCGATCATTCTTCCGGCCTCGGCATTGCTCGGCTTTTCGGTGATCCCGATGGGCAGCGGCATCCAGCTTGCCGACCCCGAAGCGGGGCTGGCGCTGGTGTTCGCCTTCGCCTCGATCGCCTCGATCGCGCTGGTGACCGGCGGCTACGCCTCGAACAACAAGTACTCGCTGATGGGCGGACTCCGTGCGGTCGCCCAAAATATCGCCTACGAGATCCCGCTGATCGTCACCGCGATGTCGGTGGTCGTCTTCGCGGGCTCCCTGCAGATGAGTACGATCGTCGCCGAACAGACGTCGACGCTTGTCTCCCTTGGCGGGATCTCGATCCCGGCGTGGTACGCCTTCGTCAATCCGTTCGCCTTCGTGTTGTTCCTCGTGGCGAACATGGCCGAGATCGGTCGGAACCCCTTCGACATTCCGGAAGCCCCGACCGAGATCGTCGCCGGCTACCAGACCGAGTACTCCTCGGTGTACTTCGTGCTGTTCTACCTCGGGGAGTTCCTCCACGTCTTCCTCGGCGGTGCGATCATGGCGACGATCTTCCTCGGCGGACCGGCTGGGCCGGTGCTGCCTGGCTTCGTCTGGTTCGTCATCAAGATCTGGGCCTTTTTCCTGTTCACCCAGTGGTGCCGCTCGGCGCTGCCCCGCGTTCGTATCGACCAGTTGATCGAAATCGGTTGGAAAGGAATGTTGGTGCTGTCCTTCGCTAACCTGGTCCTCACGGCCATTATCGTGGGAGTGATCGCATAATGATTGGACTCCTCAAAGGCATGGCGACGACGATGAAACACGCACTGGACGGCAAGACCTTCACGGTCAAGTACCCGGAGACGGCTCCCGAAGTGAGCCCGCGGTTCCGCGGTGTCCACAAGTTCAGCCAAGAGCGCTGCATCTGGTGTCGACAGTGCGAGAACGTCTGTCCGAACGATACCATTCAGATCGTGATGGACGACCAGCGGAACGGCGAACAGTACAACCTGCATATCGGCCAGTGTATCTACTGCCGACTCTGCGAGGAGGTCTGTCCCGTCGACGCCATCCTGCTGACCCAGAACTTCGAGTTCACGGCGGACACGAAAGACGAGTTCGTCTACAATAAAGAACAGCTCAAGAACGTGCCGTGGTACAAGGGCATCGATCCTCTCAACTCGCGGAACCCCGACCGCGAGGCGTGGGTCGGCGAGGGCGACGGCGAAGTCGACTACCAGTAGTCGACTTGGCGAATCGTTCTCGAAATCTTCAAAGGGATACCTTAAGCATACACATACAATGGTTTATGAGACCATCGCGTTCGCGCTGTTTGCCCTGATCACGTTGGGCTTCAGCCTGGGTGTCGTTCTCGCGGACGACGTGTTCCACGCGTCGTTGCTGCTGGGCGGCGCGCTGTTGAGCGTCGCGGTGCACTACGTACTGCTGCAAGCCGAATTCATTGCAGCGATGCAGATCCTCGTCTACGTCGGCGGGGTTCTCATCCTGATTACGTTCGCCGTGATGCTGACGCGACGAGAAACGGAGACGGAGGTGAGTAACGTATGACCGACGACCGATCGGGCGGTTCCTCGCGGGCACCCGGCATTGCGGCCATCGCGCTGTTCGGCGTACTGGCCGCAGTCATTCTGAGTTCAGCCGGCGGATTCGGTACCGCTGAAGGCTTTGCTGATGCATCGATCGTCCACAATATCGGCTATGCGCTGTTCGATATCGACCTCGGCGAGATCCCCTCCGAGGGCTTTCTTGCGGCGTTCCTGATCATCGCCCTCGCGCTGGATGTCGCCCTCGATAGCGCGGTCTACCTCGCCAAACAGGAAGACGAGGGACGGATCGTCTCGGCGCTGACCGACGGCGGCCGGGAACTCGTCGACGGCGAGATCGCCGGGTCGACCGAGACCGACGACGACGGAGGTGAGCGCTGATGGTGCCGGTCGAGTACTATCTCCTGCTGTCGTCGGGGCTGTTCTGTATCGGCCTCTTCGGCATTCTGACGCGGCGCAACGCGCTGTACTTCCTGATGTCGGTCGAACTCATGCTGAACGCGGCCAACATCAATCTGGTTGCCTTTTCGTTCTACTGGGGCAACCTCACCGGCCAGACGTTCGCGCTGTTCGCCATCGCGCTGGCGGCCGCCGAGGTCGCGGTCGGCATCGGCATCATCCTCGCGCTGTACCGCAACTTCGGAGACGTCGACGTCATGCAGGCAGCAACAATGAGGTGGTAACGATATGGTAACCGCATTCGACTACGTTCCGGCAATCGTCCTGTTGCCGTTCGTCTCGTTCGTCGTCGCACTGTTCGTCGGGAAGAACCTCCCGAAGAAGGGTGCCTACGGTGGCATCGCCGCCACCGCGGGCTCGCTGCTGCTCTCGCTGTGGGTGTTGGCGTCGGTCGCCGGCGGCAGCGCCCATCAGGAGACCTACTGGACGTGGGCCGAGGGCGTCGGCTCCCAGCCGTTTACGCTGGAGTTCGGCGCGCTGGTCGACCCGCTGTCGGCGCTCATGCTCGTCATCGTGACGCTGATCGCCACGCTCGTCCACGTCTTCAGCCTCGGCTACATGAACGACGAGGGCGAACGCGACCTGCCGCGCTACTACGCCGGCCTCGGGCTGTTTACGGCCAGCATGCTCGGCTTCGTGATCGCCGACAACCTGCTGATGGCGTTCATGTTCTTCGAGCTGGTGGGACTCTGTTCGTTCCTGCTGATCGGCTTCCACTTCCGGGAGGAAGGGCCGCCGTCGGCAGCGAAGAAAGCGTTCCTCGTCACCCGGTTCGGTGACTACTTCTTCCTCGTCGGCGTCGTTGCTGTCTTCGCCACCTTCGGCACCGCCGCCTTCTCGGGCGCGGAATCGTTCCCGGCACTCGCCGAGGGCGCACTCAACGGGACCGTCGACGTCTGGACGCCCGGTGGACTCGACGCGATGACGTGGTTCACCATCGTCGGCCTGCTCGTCCTCGGCGGCGTGATCGGCAAATCCGCCCAGTTCCCGCTGCACACGTGGCTGCCCGACGCGATGGAGGGTCCAACCCCCGTCTCGGCGCTGATCCACGCAGCGACGATGGTTGCAGCCGGTGTCTACCTCGTCGCGCGGATGTACGGCTTCTACGTGCTGACGCCGACGACAATGGGGATTATCGCTCTCGTCGGTGGCTTCACCGCACTGTTCGCCGCGACGATGGGGATTGTCAAAGAAGAGCTCAAACAGGTGCTCGCCTACTCGACGATCTCACAGTACGGCTATATGATGCTCGCCCTCGGGTCGGGCGGCTACGTCGCGGCGGTCTTCCACCTGACCACACACGCCTTCTTCAAGGCGCTGCTCTTCCTCGGTGCTGGCTCGGTCATCATCGCCATGCACCACAACGAGAACATGTGGGACATGGGTGGCCTCAAAAACAAGATGCCCGTGACCTACTGGACGTTCCTCGCGGGCTCGCTCGCGCTGGCGGGCATCTTCCCCTTTGCCGGCTTCTGGTCGAAAGACGAGATCCTCTATGAGGCACTGATCCACGCCGGCAGCGAGCCGCTGCTGTTCGCCGGCTACGCGATGGGGCTGCTCGCGGTTCCGGTCACCGCGTTCTACACCTTCCGGATGGTGTTCCTCACCTTCCACGGCAACGCACGGAGCGAAATCGCTCGCAACCCCGAGCCCGTCCGCTGGAATGTCAAGGGCCCGCTGTCGGTCCTCGGCGTCTTGGCGGTCGTCACCGGCGGGATCAACATGGTGCCGGTCCAGAAAGTACTGGGTATCGAGGGCATCGACTACCTCCACCTGTGGCTTGACAACCACTGGGGCGGTATCGAGGGGCTCTCGTCGCACCATTACGCCGACATCGATCCGTACAGTTCGACCTACCCCTTCGGTACCGAGGTCGCAACCGTCCTCGCAGGCGCGGCCGTCTCGCTGGGGCTCGCACTCGCCGGCCTGCTGCTGGCATGGAAACTCTACAACGTCGACTCCCCGGCCGAACACACCGCCAAACTCGGCGGTGCCAAAACGCTGCTGTACAACAACTACTACCAAGACGAGTTCCAGGTCTGGCTCGCCAACCGCACCCGGGGCGTCTCGGGCGGCGCGGACACCTTCGATCAGGGCGTCGTCGACGGCGTCGTCAACGGCGTCTCGTCGGTCAGTCTCTTCGGCGGCGACCGGATCAAGCGGATCCAGACCGGGGTCGTCGGTAACTACGCGCTGTTGCTCACGGTGAGCCTGACGGCGCTGCTTGTCGTCTTCGCGCTCCTCGGAGGGTGGTTCTAATGATTATCGAAGCACTACTCGCGTTCACGTTCGCGGCCGCACTGCTCGTCTTCGCCGTCCCGGACCGCTATGCCCACAAACTCGCCTTCGGGCTGAGTCTGGTGCCCATCGCCGGGAGCCTCTACATGTGGTCGGCCTTCGAGGCCGGCGGCAACGCCCTGACGGGCGGCGAGATCGCCTTCGAAACCGTCGCCCCGTGGCTCGAAGTCGCCGGCTATCAGTTGCAGTGGTATGTCGGCGTCGACGGGATCAGCCTGCCGCTGGTTGTGTTGACGACGTTCCTCACCGCGCTGGCGATCATGAGCGCGTGGACCCCGATCGACGAGCGACAGAGCCAGTTCTACGGCCTGATGCTGTTGATGGAAGCGAACCTCATCGGCGTCTTCACGGCGCTGGACTTCTTCGTCTGGTTCGTCTTCTGGGAGGCTGTTCTCGTCCCGATGTACTTCCTCATCGGCGTCTGGGGCGGTCCACGCCGACAGTACGCCGCGATCAAGTTCTTCGTCTACACCAACATCGCCTCGCTGGTGATGTTCATCGCCTTCATGGCGCTGGTGTATGCGTTGCCGGTCGAGACCTTCGGCCTGCCCGAGATCACGCAGTCGCTCGCCGCGGGCGAACTCACCGCGTTCTACGGCCTGCCGGCCGACACGCTGGCGCTGGTCGTCTTCGCGGCGATGTTCATCGGTTTCGCGGTCAAGGTACCGGTCGTTCCGGTCCACACGTGGCTGCCGGACGCCCACGTTGAGGCCCCGACGCCCGCCTCGGTCATGCTGGCCGGCGTGCTCCTGAAGATGGGGACCTACGCCTTGCTCCGGTTCAACTTCACGATGCTGCCGGATCAGGCAAGCTACTTCGCGATCCCGATCGCGATCATCGCGGTCGTCTCGGTGATCTACGGCGCAATGCTCGCGCTCGCCCAGACGGACCTCAAACGGATCGTCGCCTATTCGTCCGTTTCGTCGATGGGCTACGTCATCCTCGGCCTCATCGCCTTCACCGAGTTCGGCATGGGTGGGGCGACGTTCCAGATGGTCGCTCATGGACTAATCTCGGGGCTGATGTTCATGGCGGTCGGCGTCATCTACAACGCGACCCACACCCGGATCGTCGACGATATGTCCGGACTGGCAGACCGGATGCCCGTGGCCGTCTGGATCCTCGTTGCCGGAGCCTTCGCCTACATGGGACTGCCCCTGATGGCCGGCTTCGCCGGTGAGTTCTTCATCTTCGTCGGCTCCTTCGGCTCGACGGCACTCCCGTACGCGCCGGTGTTTACCGCGTTGGCGATGTTCGGCATCGTCATCGTCGCCGGCTACCTCCTGCTTGCGATGCAGAAGACGCTGTTCGGGCCCTTCCGGCTTGAGACCGACTACGAACTCACGCGCGCGCCGCTTCACGACGTCGCGCCGCTGGTGGCGCTGCTCGGGGCGATCATCCTGCTTGGGGTTGCCCCTTCGCTGTTCTTCGACATGATACTCGATGCAACCGTTCCGATCCTTGAACTGGGAGGTGGGCTATGAGCCTCCTCCAGATCGAACCGACAAGTTGGCTGTTCGCGGCCTCGTCGCTCGGCCCGACGGTCATCTTGGCGCTGACAGCACTCGTGGTGCTGGCGATCGACAGCCTCTCGCCGGATGCTCGCTCGAACAGTCGGCTGGCGGCCACCGCTGCCGGCGGGACACTGGTGGCTCTCGGCGTAACCGTCTGGTATCTGGTCGCCGGTACCGGCCAGTCCGCCACCGGCGGGGCAATCAGCCTCTTCAGCGGGGCGATCGTCGTCGACGGGATGGGGCTGTTCTTCACCGCCATCTTCACCAGCGTCGCCGCCTTGGTCGTCGTTGCCAGCTACGACTACCTCGAAGACGACGCCAACCCGGCGGCGTTCTACTCGCTGCTGCTGTTCGCGACGACGGCGATGTCGCTGATGGCCGTCTCGAACTCCTTGGCGACGGTCTTCATCAGTCTGGAGATGGCCTCGCTGCCATCCTATGCCTTGGTCGCCTACCTCAAGACCAACCGCGGCAGCGTCGAAGCCGGCCTGAAGTACTTCTTGATCGGTGCGGTGTCGGCGGCGGTCTTCGCCTTCGGCATTAGTCTCGTCTACGCCGCCACCGGCTCGCTACTGCTGCCGGAGATCGCTGCGGCGATCGGTGACGTGACCGACCTCGCGGGGATCCTCGGCGTGGGGATCCTGATGGTCGCCGGGGGCTTCCTCTTCAAGACGGCCTCCGTCCCGTTCCACTTCTGGGCTCCGGAGGCCTACGAGGGCGCACCCGCCCCCGTGTCGGCGTTCCTCTCGTCGGCCTCGAAGGCCGCTGGCTTCGCGGTCGCCTTCCGCGTGTTCGCCGAGGCGTTCATGCCCGCCCTCGATGTGGCGATCAACTGGGGACTCCTCTTTGGCGTCCTCGCGGTCGTCACGATGGTGCTGGGCAACTTCGCCGCCGCGACCCAGACCAACGTCAAACGCATGCTCGCCTACTCCTCGATCGGTCACGCGGGCTATGCACTGATCGGGCTGGCGGCGGTCACCGCCGGCGCGAGCGAGGCCAACGCGACGGTCATGGGCGCGGCGATGGCCCATCTGCTGGTCTACGGCTTCATGAACACCGGTGCGTTCCTGTTCATCGCCATGGTCGAACACTGGGGCGTCGGCCGGACCTTCGAGGATTACGCCGGCATCGGTCGGAAAGCTCCGATGGCGTCGATGGCGATGGCGGTCTTCATGTTCAGCCTCGCCGGCCTGCCGCTGTTCGGCGGCTTCTTCTCGAAGTACGTCCTGTTCCTCGGGGCGATTCAGGCCGGCTTCTGGTGGCTCGCCGCGGTCGGTGCGGTCACCAGCGCGCTGTCGCTGTACTACTACAGCCGGGTCGTCAAGGCGCTGTGGCTCGAGGAGCCGACCGGCAACCTCGATGCCCTCGACAGCAAGCCGACCGGCCTCTATGCCGCGGTGATCGCTGCCGGCGTGATCACGGTGCTGCTGTTGCCCGGCTTCGGGCCGGTCATCGAGACCGCCGAGGCCGCCGCCGCCGCCGTCTTCGCGTAGACGCCTGCGGCACTCGATTTTGGTAGTGACTGGTTAGGATCCGGTCGCCGCTGTTTACGTATCATCAACGGGCCCAGTCGACCGCTTCACCGGCCGACGACGGCACCGTTTTCCCCGTCGACCACGTGCCAGCAGGTATGCTATCCCGGCTGGTTCTCGGGGACGGCGCGCTCGGTCGGAGCCTCACCGAACACGCGAGCGCCGCTCCGGGAGATCTCTACGTCGTGACCGCCGACAGCGGCTGGGTGACGACGCTGCGCGAGCAGGGTGTCGCCGCCATCGAGGGGGAGCCGGCCGATCGGAGCCACTACCCCCTAGCGGTCGACGTGGTCGTCGTCGCGGTGTCCGATTCCGATCGAGCCGAACGGATCGCCGGCGTCGCCCGGAGTGCCTTCCCGACGGCGACACTCGTCGTGACCGCCGGCGTCGGAACGAGCGACGCCACCCGCGACCGGCTGACCGCCGTAGCCGATCGCGTGGTCGACTCACAGGCGGCGCTGGCTGCCCGCGTCGTCGAGGCCGTCGGCGGCGAGGGCCGGATGGGCGAGTTATTGTCGAGGATCCGGGCGCTGTCGGGGCCGCTGGCGGTCGTCGCCCACGACAACCCCGACCCCGACGCCATCGCCAGCGCGGTCGGTCTCGTCACCATCGCCGAATCGGTCGGCGTGCCGGCCGAGGCCTGCTACTTCGGCGACATTTCCCATCAGGAAAACCGGGCGCTGGTCAACCTGCTGGATCTCTCGTTGTACCCGGTCGACGCCGAGAGCTTCGCCCCCGCGGAGTACGGTGCGATCGCGCTGGTCGACCACGCCCAGCCCGGCGTCAACGACAGCCTCCCCGAGGGGACGCCGGTCGGGATCGTCGTCGACCACCACCCACCCCGGATGCCGATCGACGAGACCGACCGCTACGTCGACATCCGGCCGACGATCGGCTCGACGAGTACGATCATCACCGACTACCTCCACCGGCTCGGGATCGACCCCGGCCGGGAGCTGTCGACCGCCCTGCTGTATGGGATCCAGACCGACACCAAGGGGTTTACCCGCGAGGTCTCGGCGGCGGATTTCGAGGCCGCGGCGACCCTCTCGCCGACCGCCGACACCGAGGCGCTCAAACGGATCGAATCACCGAGTGTTACCCCCGCTGTCGTCGAGACGTTGGCGACCGCCATCGAGCGTCGGGACGTCCGCGAGTCGGCGCTGGCGACCTGTGTGGGGGCGATCTCCGACCGCGATGCCCTCGCGCAGGCGGCCGACGAACTGCTGAACATGGAGTCGATCACGACCGTCCTCGTCTACGGCTACACCGACGACACCATCTACGTCTCCGGCCGGACCCGCGGTGGCTCGGTCGACCTCGGGGCCGTCCTCCGGAGTGCCCTCGACCGGATCGGCAGCGCCGGCGGCCACGCCAACATGGCGGGGGCGCAGGTCCCGATGGGGATCATCGGCGAAACCGGCGACGATGAGTCGCTGACCGATGTCGTCCACGAACTCGTCGCCGAGCGGTTCTTCGCCGCCCTCGAGGCGGCCGCCGAGCCGACGACCTACATGATCAATCCGCCGCTGGGCGGCCGCGAGGAGTAGCCACCCGGCGCTACGTTTTTCCACGGCATCGGCCTACCGTGCAGTATGGAGGGTACCCCCCGCGTCGAGGAGTACATGACCCACGAGGTCTCGACGGTCGACCCCGAGGACACGGTGGCGGCGGTCCGCAACCGGATCGCCGGCAGCCGGAGCCACAACGGGTTTCCGGTCTGCCGGGAGCTACTCGTCGAGGGCTTCGTCACCGCCCGTGACCTGCTTACGGTCGACGGCGAGACCCCGATCCGCGAGGTGATGAGCACCGACATTCTCGTCGCCGACCCCGAGATGCCGGTGACCGACGCCGGCCGGGTCATTCTTCGGTCGGGGATCCAGAAGCTGCCGGTCGTCGACGACGACGGCCGACTGCTCGGCATCCTCTCGAACGCCGACGTGATGCGGAGCCAGATCGAGCGCGTCACCCCCGAGAAGGTGGGCAAACTCCGGCGGAGTCTCGGCCAGCTTCACGACGTCGAGATCTCCGAGGACCGCCGGGAGGTGCCGCTTTCGGCGTTGACTCCGACCCAAGAGCGGGTGTATGCCGACGAACTCGAAGGCCGGCGCTACGAGCTCGAACGCGGCCTCGCCGAGCCGCTGATCGTCATCGACAACACTGGTTCGGCCCCCGACCCCGAGTTGTATCTCGCCGACGGCCACCATCGCGTCTTGGCGGCCGACAGCATGGATCTCCCCGAGATGGACGCCTACGTGATCGTTCTCGAGGAGGCAGTCGACCTCGGCATTGCCGAAACGGCCGCCGAGGCGGGGCTGACCGAGATCGGCGACATCGACATCGTCGATTACGCCCGCCACCCGCTGGTCGAGACGACCGAACGGCTCCAGTGACCGGCGGGCCGAATCACTAAGTCCGTCCGTCTCGGCCTCCGAGTATGCACACCGCAGGGTTCCGACGAGGTGATACACGGTGAGCGCCGACACCGGGCCGGTCGTCGGCGTCGACGTCGGCGGGACGTTCACCGACGTGGTTCTGTTAGCCAACGGCGACGTGACGACCGCGAAGGTTCCGACGACCGACGACCAAAGCGAGGGCGTGATGGCGGGCCTCCGGCGGGCCTGTTCGGCCGCCGGCATCGAGCCGGCCGCAATCGAGGGCTTTAGCCACGCGATGACCGTCTCGGTCAACGCGCTGCTGGAGGAGGCGGGTGCGACCACCGCCCTCGTCACCACTGAGGGGTTCCGTGATGTGTTGGAGATCGGCCGGCAGGACCGCCCCGCACTGTACGATCTCGACGCCACACAACCGACGCCGCTGGTCCCCCGCCGCCGGCGGTTCGAACTCGACGAGCGGGCGACCACGGAGGGGATCGACCGGCCAGTCGACCCCGACGAGGTCGACGCGCTGGCCGACGAGATCGCTGCCAGCGACGCCGAGAGCGTCGCCGTCTGCCTGCTGCATGCCTATGCTCACCCCGACAACGAACAGCGGGTCGCCGGCGCGCTCCGCGAGCGGCTCGACGTGCCGGTGTCGGCCTCCCACGAGGTGCTCGCGGAGTTCCGCGAGTACGAACGCACCTCGACGACGGTCGTCGACGCCTACGTCCGGCCGCCGATCCAGCAGTATCTCTCGCGGCTCGACGAGCGGGCCACCGAGGCAGGGGTTCCGACCCCCCGGATCATGCAGTCCAACGGCGGGATCGCCGACTCCGAGACGGTCCGCGAGCGCGCGGTGACGACCGTACTGTCGGGGCCGGCCGCTGGCGTCATCGGCGCGACCGCCCTCGAAACCGACCGCGAGGGGTTGATCACCTTCGATATGGGCGGGACCTCCAGCGACGTGAGCCTCGTCCGGGGCGACGAGCCGGTGTTGACGACCGACGCCGAAATCGACGGCCGGCCGATCGGCGTCCCGATGGTCGACATCCACACTGTCGGCGCGGGCGGCGGCTCGATCGCCCGTGTCGACGCCGGGGGTGCGCTCCGGGTCGGCCCCCGGTCGGCGGGCGCGTCGCCCGGCCCGGCCGCCTACGGCCGGGGTGGCACCGAGCCGACAGTCACCGACGCCAGTGTCGTGTTGGGTTACATCGGCGCGGAAACCCGACTCGGCGGTGAACTCTCGATCGACGCCGAGGCCGCCCGCGATGCCCTCAACGAACTGGCCGACGAAGCGGGTCTCGACGGCCCGACCGACGCTGCCCGCGGCGTCTATCGGGTCGCCAACGCGGCCATGACGCGGGCGATCCGGGCGGTGACCGTCGAGGAGGGCCACGACCCACGGCGGTTCGGACTCTGTGCGTTCGGCGGGGCCGGCCCGATGTGTGCCACGGCAATCGCCGAACGGCTCGGCGTCGACCGGGTCGTCGTCCCCGCCGCCAGCGGCGTTCGGTCGGCGTTCGGCCTGCTTGCGGCCGACGAGAAACACGACGCCGCCCGCACGGTCCGGACGCCGCTCGCCGACTGCTCGCGGTCGGCCATCGAACCCCGCCTCGACGAACTCCGCGAGGCGGTCGTCGACCGCGTCGCCAGCGGGACGCCGACCGTCGAGTACGCCGCGGATCTCCGCTACAGCGGCCAGAGTTTCGAGCTTACGGTGCCGCTGGAACGGCCGTTCGATGCCGCGGTCGTCGGCGCGGCGTTCCACGAAGCCCACGAATCGGCCACCGGCTACCGGATGGACGACGTGGTCGACCTCGTGACCCTTCGGTCGACCGCGGTGGTCGAGCGCGACCCGCCCGCGATTACGCACGATCCCTCGGGACCGGCCCAGACCGGCGACCGGCCGGCGGTCTTCGACGGCGACAGCGTCGAAACGGCCGTCTACAGCCGGTCGGGGCTGTCGGTCGACCAGTCGGTCGTC
>JAWOEO010000183.1:0-2959 GCA_046482755.1 Halohasta sp.
CGACCTCCTCCCACGAGAGCCGCCTGAACGCCTCGCCGAAGCCTGGTAGCTCGCGGTCGAAGAGTTCGCTCACCGCGTCCGGACTGACGTCATCGACAGTGACTCCCGTCCCGCCGGTAGTCACGACGAGGTCAACGTCCGACCGATCCAGACACTCACTCACGGTGGTCTTGATCCGGACGTAGTCGTCCGGAACCGTCCGGCGTGACGTGACGACGTGACCTGCGTCGACGAGAGTGTTTGCGACGGCGTCACCGCCGGGATCAGTTGGGTCTGCCTCCGTGGCGGTTCCTCGGGACGACGAGACGGTCACGATTGCGACACCGAGCGGATCAACGCAGTCGTGACCGTCTGTATCCGTCGTCCGTCGGTCCGCCCGCGACGGGAGTTCCGAGTGATCCCCGGTCACTGCCCTTCACCGACTACGAGACGCTGTTCCATCGGTGGCTGTGATCGATCCATCGTTCCTGGAAACGGATTCTTGAGCTCGTCCCAGTTCTCCGCCATCTCCGGTTCTGAGAGGAGACAGTCATCAAGGGCGGTAGTAATATCTGTGTCGTCCATTCCGGCGCCGATGAAGACGAGTTTTACCTCACGATCTCCCCACTGTTCGTCCCAGTGGAGATTCGGTCGTGACTCACGGTAGGAATCGCGCTGGAACTTTGGGACCGTGACCGCCCATCGGCCGTTGACTTCGACATGCGTTTGTGTGCCTGCTTGACTTAGATCAAGCGCGTATCGCTCACGTCCAGCGACCCACAAGTGGCCCTTCGCTCGGACGACAGACTCAGGGAACGAGCGGAGCCACTCGCTGAACCGTTCGGGATGGAACGGCCGGTGGCGCTCGTAGACGAAGGAGTCGACACCGAACTCCTCCGGCGGGTGAAGGTGATCGTGGCCGTCACCCTGACCATCGTGGGTATCGTCGTGAGTGTTGTCGCGCTCGGAAATCTCGTCGTTGCTATGACCGTCACCGTGGTCGATCTTAGCCGATTTCGACTCGCCAGTTTCTCCGTGGCCGTTCGAGAGCACCTGCTTCCACCGGGCAGACTGTTTTGCTTGCTCTCTGTCGAATCGTCCAGTTCCGAAAATCTTGTCGGGTTCGACGGTACTCTGGGTCGTGCGGACGATGTTGATGCCGGGGTGGAGCGTTTCGAGCACGCGTTCGACCGCCTCGCGCTCGTCTTCGGAGACGAGATCGCACTTGTTGAGGACGAGTACGTCGCAGAACTCGACCTGCTCGGCGAGGAGGTCCGAAAGCGGTCGAGAGCCGTCATCCGTCGACTTGATCGGACGACCGTCGACGAACGCCTGATGGAACTGTGCGGCGTCGACCACCGTGACGGTCGTATCGAGATCGTACAGCGTCGACGCACGTGCGGGCGAGACGAACCGCTGGGCGATGGGGACCGGATCGCTGATCCCCGAGGCTTCGATGACTAGATAATCGAACTCCTCGTCGAAGGCCAGACGCAGTAACTCCTGGTCCAGTTCGTTCTGGAGGCCGCAACAGATACAGCCGTTCGACAGCTCCGTGACGCCGCCGTCTTCCAGCGAGAGCTCAGAGCCGTTCTCGATGAGGTTGGCGTCGACGTTTACTTCGCCGACGTCGTTGACGAGAACGGCGATATCGTACTCCTCGCCGCCGACGGTAAGGAGGTGGTTGAGCAGGGTCGTCTTTCCGGCGCCGAGCCCGCCACTGAGGATCGTGACCGGCGGGTGGTCGTCGACGGTCATCAGTCGTCAGCCAGTGCGAGTTCGCGCTGTTCGTCGGCGGTAAACGGGTCCGGATACTTGTTCCAGTTCTCCTCTATCTCTGCGTCCGAGAGGACACAGCCTTCCAGTCGCTCGATCAGTGTCTCCTGATCGAATTCGCGGCCGATGAATACGAGCTCTGATCCCCGGTCTCCCCACTGGTCGTCCCAGTCCTCTTTGATGCCGGGACGGGCGGCGAAGTAGCGCTCCTGTTGGGCCTTTGGGAGCGTGGCGATCCACGTCCCTTTCGGACCGGCCCGAACCGACTGACCTGCCTTGTCGAGACCCATGGCGATGTCTTCGCGACCGGCGGACCAGAAGAAGCCCTTCGCGCGAACGATACCGTCGGGGAGGTCGGCGAAGAAGCGAGCGATCCGCTCGGGGTGGAACGGTCGGCGGGATTCGAAGACAAACGAAGTGACCCCGTGTTCGTCGGCGGCCGACTCGTGGTGATGGCCGTGCTGGAGTTCACGCTTCCATCCGGCGGACTGACTTGCGCGATCGAAATCGAACCGACCCGTATTCAGGATCTCTCTGGGGTCTATTGCTCCGTGTTCGGTTCGGACAATATTTGCTCGCGGTTGGAGCGCCCGTAACACTGCCTCCATCTCTTCAAGTTCACCATCGGGGACGAGATCGCACTTGTTCAACAAGAGGACGTCGCAGAACTCGATCTGATCCATCAGCGCCTCCTCGGGGACGCGGTTCCCTTGTGGATCGATGGAGTCATCCGTGAGGGCCTGACCGGAATCAAACCCCTTCCAGAAGCTGTGCGCGTCAACGACGCTGACCATTGTATCGAGTTCATAGACCCCCGTGGGGTCGAAATCCGCGTCTTCGAACCCGCGAGCAAACGTCTGTGCGACCGGAATCGGTTCGCTGATCCCAGACGACTCCACGAGGAGGTACTCGAAGTCTCGCTCTTCAGCTAATCGGCCTACCTCGTCAAGCATGTCCCCGCGAAGCCGACAGCAGATACACCCGTTCGACATCTCGATGATTTCGTCGTCGTTCTGGGTGAGATCCGACTCGCGTTCGACGAGGTCGGCGTCATGACAGATGTGCCCCTGCGCCTTGTCGATGCAACACGGGCCGATCTGGGATGAGCTATTACCGCCCATTGGTGCAATGCAGCCCCGACCGCCCTGCTGATGCGCTGACACTTGCGGGCGGTTGGTGCTGGTTTTCGCATGTAGCTGTCCAC
>JAWOEO010000195.1:0-2972 GCA_046482755.1 Halohasta sp.
CCGGGTCATAATACATTACATACTATGGGCACGAGGTATATAATTCTTTCTGGGAGGCCACCGGCAGCCTCTAGCAGCTATTTTTGAATCCAACTCATAACTTATGAGTCGGAAGTGGCCACAACCGCCGATTGTAGCGGTGTTACTGGCTCCCGAATCGGCGAGTAGTCATGAATACTTCCGCGACTGGATCAGGCGCTGACACCGCCGAATTTATAATCCACAAACCACCAATTTCGAGATGTCTAATCCAAGGATGTGTGACCGCTTCGAGCGTCTGCTGGGGCGAGGTGAACGATGACGGGGTGGCTAGAGGTGTTGGTCGTCGCGTTCGTCCTCCAGCTATCGGTGTTGCCGGGCGAGAAGGTCCAGTTCATCATCGCCGGGCTGTCGACGCGCTACGATCCGTGGATCGTGGTCACAGCCGCGGGCAGCGCGTTTGCCGGCTGGACCGTCTTGGAACTCCTGCTTGGGGAGGCGCTGAATAGCGCGCTCGATCCCGTCTATCTCGACATGATCACTGCCACCCTCTTTGTACTCTTTGCAGTGCAGCTCCTCCGGTCGGCCCCCACATCGAGCGGGACGTCGGTCAGTGACGGCGGCGTCGACGATCAGATGGAGATCGATCTCACGATCAGGGGGTACGAGGTACCGCCGTATCTCCGCGGGTTCCTGCCGATCTTCGCCCTGATGGCGGCGGGAGAGTTCGGCGACAAAACCCAACTCGTCACCATCGGGCTCGCCGCACAGTACGGGGCCCACCCGGCGATCTGGGCGGGCGAGATGCTGGCGATTATCCCGGTGAGCGCCGCCAACGCACTGTTTTTCCATCGGTTTTCCGACCGGTTCGACCGCCGGAAAGCCCACCTCGCCGGGGCGGCGATATTCGTGCTGTTCGCCGTCGACACCGTTCTCGGGATCACGACCGGCTTTTCGATCTGGGAGACGGTCGTCGACCGAATCTCGGCGCTCGTACTCTCGGTCGTCTGAACGGCGAGTAATAAGACGCTGTAGTCGGCCGTTACGCGTTGAGGACGCCCCGAAGGATCTCGGGGGCCTCCTCGAGGACGTCATCGAGGGCGTCGACATCCGGCCCCCCTCCTTGGGCGAAGTCCGGCGGGCCGCCACCGCCACCGCCGACCTTGCCCGCGAGTTCGCCGACGACCTCACCGGCGTTGACGCCCACATCGTCGGGGACGCCGACGACGAACACCGCGCTGCCGCCCTCGCCGCTGCCGAGGACGGCGATGGTACCATCCTCAACGAGCGCGTTGGCGGTGGCCCGAAGCTCGCCCACGTCGGCGTCGAGCCGCTGGACGACCGCCGACTGGTCGCCAACCTCGATCTCGTCGGCCTCCGCGGCGGCACGGGCCTCCGCGAGTTCGTCCTTCAGCCGGTCGATATGCTTGCCGCGTTCCTTCCACTCGGTGAAGAACCGCTCGGCCGTCTCCGGTACCTCCTGAGGGTTGACGTCGAGTACGTCGGCAGCGTTGTAGAGGGCGTCCTCGGTGCGCTGGGTCGACTCGATGGCGGCCGCGCCCGCCGCAAAAACGATCCGCTCGACGCCGTCCTGGACCGGCTCGGTCTTTAGCACCTTGATCGCGCCGACCTTGCCGGTTCGGGAAACGTGGGTGCCACCACAGGCTTGGACGTCGTCGCCGATGTGAATGAGTCGGATGTTGGTTCCCGGCGGGATCCCTCCTTGGTAGAGGTCGAAGCCGTGTTCCTCCTGGGCGTCGTTGCGGTGGGGCCACTCCTGGCTGACCGAGATGTTGTCCCGGACCAGTTCGTTGGCGATGTGTTCGATCTCTCGGACGTCCTCGCGGGTGATCCGCTCGTAGTGGCGGACGTCGAGCCGCGAGGAGTCGACGCCCTTCTGGGCGCCAGCCTGCCGGATGTGATCGCCGAGGACTTGGCGGGCCGCGTGGCCGATGATGTGGGTCGCGGTGTGGTGGGCCATGAGCCGGCGACGGCGCTCGCTGTCGACCTGCCCGCGGACGAACTCGCCTTTGCCGGGGTCCCGATCCGTGCGGTGGAGGACGACGCCGTCCTCGATCTGGACGTCGGTCACCTCGGCGGTGGTCTCCTCGCTGGCCAGCGTCCCGTGGTCGGCCGGCTGGCCGCCGCCTTCGGGGTAGAACATCGTCTGATCGAGTACGACGTCGTAGCCGTCGTCGGCCTCGAAAACGTCGAGAACGACCGCCTCGAACTCCATACGGTCTTGGTTCTCGTAGTAAAGTTTGTCCGTCTCGGGCAGGTCGCCCAGCCGCTCGTCGCGCTCGGTGTCGACCGCCGCGCCACCGGCGTCGTCGTGGCGGGCGGCCACCAGCGAGTAGAAGTCGTCGGGGATTTCGACGCGTGCCTCGTTGTCGGCGGCGATCTCGGCGACCATATCCGGCTGGATGCCGTGCGAATCGTAGAGTTCGATCAGCTGGTCGACCGGGATCGGTTCGTCGCTGCCGGCGTACTCCTCGGCCAACTGCTCGACCTTTCGGGAGCCGCGGTCGAGCGTCTCGCGGTATTTGGCCTCCTCGGTCCGGACGATATCGCGGATCGTATCGCGGTTCTCGTACTCCAGCCGGGCAGCCTGCATATCCACGAGTTCGTCGAGCGGCGCGTCGACGCCGACGTTGTCGACCAGCCGTTTGGTTCGTCGGAGGACCATCCGGGCGAGATACCCCGTGCCGACGTTCGAGGGGACGATCCCGTCGCCGAACATATACGCGAGGGCCCGGCAGTGGTCGGCGATCGCGTAGATGTCCTCCAGCGGCTCCATCAGATCGGTGAGTTCGTCGACGGGAACATCGAGCCGGTCGGCGATCTCTTTTCGGGCAGTCTCCATGTCCTCGGCCTCGTCGATATCCATGTGGCCGGCGAGTTTGGCGGTCCGGTGGATGAGGTGTTCCTCCTCGTCGGTGTGGTCGATGTTGGCGTGCTCTTTGAGGAACGCGATCATCTCGGGGTAGACCGCC
>JAWOEO010000199.1:0-26019 GCA_046482755.1 Halohasta sp.
CGTCCGAGACGACCTCGTAAACCCGGTCTTCGATCCCCGGATCGTCGCGTTCCGCGGCTCGTTCGGCCCGCTCGTGGAGTTCGTCGACGGCCATCCAGTCGAACCGCGTCACCGTCCCGTCGGCGAGCACGACCTCCACGGATTCGAGGTAGCCATCGGCCTTCTCGTATTTCAGCGAGTGGGCGCCCGTGGTGTTGTTGCCGATACAGCCGCCGAGGACGCTCTTGTCGCCCCACGCCGGATCGGGGGCGTATTTGAGGCCGTGGTCGGCCAGGCGATTGTTGAGCCGCGCGAGGGTGATCCCCGGCTCGGCGGTCGCCGTCTCGGCCTCCGGGTCGACTTCGATCACGTCGTCGAGTTTCTTTTTGAAGTCAAGGACGACCGCCTCGTTGACCGTCTGGCCCGCGAGGCTGGTGCCCCCGCCGCGCGGCAGCACCGGGATCTCGTTGTCGGCGCAGTACTCCATGACCGCCTGTACGTCCGCGGTCGACGTCGGGACGACCACACCGACCGGGAGTTGGTGGTAGGCGCTGGCGTCGGTCGCATACAGGTTGCGGGTGTAGCTGTCGAAGCGCACCTCGCCGTCGACCCGTGCTTCGAGGTCGTCGACAAGGTCGGGTCGCTCGACGTCTCCGCTCCGATAGTCGTAGTTGCTCCGGGCGTCCGCTGCCGGATCGGACACCGGGGTTGGTTTCGGTTTACTCATGGTAGCGGTTAGCTAGCCCTATATTCGCAAACCGGATGAATTACTGTTTGGGTCTCTCCCCACCGAGCGGGAACGGTCTCGACCACGGTCTCGGCCTCAGGCCACGTCGACCCACGCGCCGCGGTCGTCGCTGCGTTCGATGGCGTCGAGGACCTGCTGGACCCGAAATGCCTCATCGAAGGACGGCGAGAACGCCCCATCGGCGTCGACCGCCGAGAGGAACTCGTAGTTCTCGTGGACGAACGTGTGTTCCCAGCCGACGACGTGGCCCGGCGGCCACCAGTGGTCGACGTAGGGGTCGCTCTCGTCGGTCACGAGTACAGTCTCGTAACCGCGGCTCTCGCCCGTGAGCACTTCCAGTTCGTTGAGCCGTTCGAGGGAGAACTTCAGGCTCCCCTCGGAGCCATGAATCTCGATCGTGTGGTCGTTCTTGTGGCCGGTGGCGAACCGTGAGGCCTCGAACGATCCGATCGCGCCACTGGCGAACTCGGCTTGGGCCGTGTAGGCGTCGTCGACCGTGACCGGTCGGCGTTCGTCGACGGTCTCGCCGTCGTCGGCGTACACTGGCCGCTCGTCGACGAACGTCCGAAGCTGTCCCGACACGCGTTCGATCTCACCCGTCTGTTCGCCGACGAGGAACCGCGCGAGGTCGACCGTGTGCGCGCCGAGATCGCCGAGCGCACCGGAGCCCGCGAGGTCGGCGTCCATCCGCCAGGCCCACTCCGCGCCGGGGTCGACGAGCCAATCCTGCAGATACCGGCCGCGAACGTGGCGGATCTCGCCGAGGTCGCCCGAATCGATCAGTTCCTTGGCGTACTGGATCGCGGGGACGAACCGGTAATTAAAGGCACAGCCCGCCGGCACGTCGGCCGCCGCCGCGGCATCTCGCATCGCCTCGGCCTCGTCGAGTGTCGGCGCGAGCGGTTTCTCACAGAGGACTGCCGTCCCCGATTCGAGGGCGGCGATCGATGGCTCGGCGTGGAGGTGGTTCGGTCCGAGGTTGTAGAGGACGTCGACCGCGTCGATCACGGCTTCCCAATCGGTCGCGGTGTGCGAAAAGCCGAAGCGATCGGCCGCATCGGCCAATGCCGCCTCGTCGCGGCCGATCAGCGTGTGGCGCTCGACCTCGGGGGCGTCGGGGAAGAACATCGGGAGGCGGGCCAGCGCGTTCGAGTGGGCCTTGCCCATAAACCGGTAGCCCAACATCCCGACTGTGAGTGGCTCGGACATGGATTACTCCGCCCAGTAGGCGTCGCCGGGGGTCGTTTCGAACATGGCACGCGAGAGGACGTCGACGGCCTTCTCCAAGCCTTCGGTCGCCGAGGTAAGCGAGTCCTCGTGTTCGATCGACAGCGCGCCCTCGTAGCCGACCATCCGCAGGGTCGAGATCACGTCCTTCCAGTGGCCCTCGCCATGGCCGTAGCCGATCGACCGGAAGAGCCACGAGCGGTTGGGTTCGTCCGTGTAGTCGGTCGTATCGAGGACCCCTTTCTCGCGGGCCTGCGGCTCGTAGGTCTTGGTATCCTTGGCGTGGAAGTGGTGGATCGCCTCCTCCTCGCCGAGCAACCGGATCGCGTCGGTGACCTCGATTCCCTGCCAGTAGAGGTGTGAGGGATCGAAGTTCGCACCGATTCGGTCGTTGGTCAACTCCCGGAGTCGCAGCATTCCGTGAGGCTCGTACACCAGCATGTTGGGGTGCATCTCGATGGCGACGTCGACGCCGTGGTCGTCAGCCACCTCGGCCAACTCGGTCCAGTAGTTCTCGGCGACGGTCCACTGATACTCGTGGGCGTCGTTGTGTTCGACCGGCCACGGGGCGGTGATCCAGTTGGGGACCTCGTCGTTCGGCCCACCAGCGGGCAGCCCCGAAAAGCAAGTGATCGTGTTCACATCGAGCTGGCTCGCCAACTCGATGGCCTCCCGGAGTTCCCGGTCGGCCGTTGCGGCGCGGTCGTCGTCGGGATGCAGCGGGTTGTTGTGAGTCGCCAGCGCACTGACCGACAGATCATACTCGTCGAGCAGCGCGAGGAGGTCGGCCTGTGCCGCCTCGTCGTCCAGTAGCGCCGAGCGGTCGACGTGGTCCTCGCCGGGGTAGCCGCCGACGCCGAGTTCGACGCAGTCGACGCCGATGCCGGCGAGATACTCGAATGCCTCCTCGCGTGGCCGGTTGCCGAGCGGGACGGTTAGTACTCCAAGCTCCATGCGAGAAGTAACTACTACACCCTGAATAAATGTTTATGAAAAATTTATATATGCAGAATCGTCCCGGTCAGTTCGGCTTACTGTTCCGGCGGACTGGCCCGGACGGCATCGGCCGCCAGCGAGACGGCCGCCCCCTGCTCGGAGGACCGATAGATGGCGTCGATGACGCGCTGGACGGTGAGTGCTTCGTCGACCGTGTTGCGCTCGGGGGCCGACTCGCCGACGTGATCGAGGAAGTAGCCCAGTTCGGCGCGGTGGGTGTCGGTCGACTGGGTGGTGATCGCGGCGTCGGTGAGGTGGTCGGTGCCCGCGCCGGCGGCCTCGAAGAGGGTGAGGTCGTCGCTGGCGCGGTCGAACCGCGCGCCCGCCTCGGTCCCCCGGAGGACGAACTCGTCGTTGGTCGGGCGGTTGGTCGCCCACGCGACGTCCAGCGAGACGGTCTGGCCCGCCTCGGTGCGGATGAACGCGCTGGCCGAATCGTCGACGTCGAACCCCTCGGGGCCGACGTCGTCGCCCCACATCTCGACGTAGGCGTAGTCCTCGCGGTTGCCGAACTGCGAACGGGCGGTCCCCGAGACCTCGGTGACCGTCGGGAAGTCGAGCAGGTAGAGCGCGAGGTCGATGGCGTGAACACCGATGTCGATCAGCGCGCCGCCGCCGGCGACCTCCTTGTTGGTGAACCACGACCCCCGGCCCGGGATCCCCCGGCGGCGGACGTAGTTGGCCTCGACGTGGGTGAGTTCGCCGAAACGGCCGTCGTCCTGATACTCCTTGATGACCTCGACGGGTGGCGCAAAGCGGTTGTTGAAGCCGACCATACAGAACCCCTCGGCCTCGCGGGCCGCGGCGGCGATCCGCTCGGCGCTCTCGACGGTGTGGGCCAGCGGTTTTTCGAGCAGCACGTCGACGCCGGCCTCAAGCGCCGCGACGGCGTACTCCTCGTGGAACCGATTGGGGGTGGTGATCAGGACGGCGTCGACCGCCGCGAGCAGTTCCGCGTCGTCTTCGTAGGTCGGCACGTCGTATTTCTCGGCGAACTGGCGGCGCGCCTCGCCGGAGATGTCGACGCCGCCGACGAGGGTCGCCTCGTGGTCGGCGAGTCGGTCGGCGTGGTGGTGGCCGATGCCACCGAGCCCGACGATTCCGACTCGAACTGGTGTGTCTTGGCTCATTGCTAAATAATTACTACTGGTATTGTTAAAGTTCACGTTACGCGGGTGGTCGGTGGGGCCCGGATCCTCCGTTTGTGGGGGTGCCGCTGGAATGGCGTTCCTCCCGATCGGTTCCGTCTCGACCGCTGCTGGTCGATCGGGAGCCGGGGTCAGGGGCCCTCAGTCGTCGGAGCTGACCTCCGTTTCGGTCGTCGACGCGCTCGTCGGATCGGCGAGCCCGTGGGCGATTGCCTCGCCCGAATCGCTGTCGAAGAGGTGGACCTTGCTTCGGTCCAGTACGACGCTGATCGCTTCGTCTTCACCGATCGTGGTGGCCGGATCGGTGCTCATGAGCAGTTGGTCGTTGGCCTGTGAGGAGTCCATCGAGGCTTCGGCGTCCTCGCTCAACAGCAGGTAGATGAAGACCTCGTTGCCCATCGGTTCGAAGACGTCGGTTGTGGCGGCGATCGCCGCGGTCGGATCGTCGACCAATCTCGATTTCCCCTCCTCGTAGACGTCCTCCGGTCGGATGCCGAGGGTGACCCGCGAGCCGACGGTGACACCGGCCGCGGACGGATCGAAGTCGACGGTGATGTGATCGGACTCGAACCCGGTTTGGGTTACCTCGCCCTCGATGAAGTTCATTGCAGGGGAGCCGATGAAGCCGGCGACGAACGTGTTGGCCGGCTGGTTGTAGCAGACCAACGGCGGGTCGATCTGCTGGAGTTCCCCGTCGTTGAGGACGGCGATCCGGTCGGACATCGTCATCGCCTCGGCCTGGTCGTGGGTGACGTAGATGATCGTCGTATCCAGTTCCTTGTGGAGTCGCTGAAGCTCCGTGCGCATGTGGACCCGGAGCTTGGCGTCGAGGTTCGCCAGCGGCTCGTCCATCAGGAAGACATCGGGTTTTCGGACGATGGCGCGGGCGATGGCGACGCGCTGTCGCTGGCCGCCGGACATCTCCTCGGGCATGCGGTCCTGCATGTCCTCCAGTTGGACGACCTCGGCGGCGTGGTCGACCCGCCGCTGGATCTCCTCGTCGTCGTAATCCCGCAGCCGGAGGCCGAAGCTGATGTTGTCGAAGACGTCCATGTGGGGGAACAGCGCGATGTTCTGGAACACCATCGAGATCCCACGGTCCTTCGGCGGGAGGTTCGTTACGTCCCGACCGCTGATGTTGACCGTCCCCTCGGAGGGTTTGGTCAGCCCCGCGATCGTCTCCATCGTGGTCGACTTCCCACAGCCCGAGGGCCCGACGAAGGTGACGAACTCGCCGTCCCTGATGTCGAGGTTCATGTCGTCGACTGCCGTTACGTCGTCGTACCGCTTGGTGATGTGTTCGAGTTTGACGTTTCCCATGGTTACTCCTTGAGTGCGCCCGCAGTGAGCCCGCTGACGATCTTTTCCTGTGCGACGACCACGAGGATTGCCACCGGCAGCGCCGATGATACTCGCCGCGGCCATCACGTTGAACAGTACCTCGTATTGGCCCTGATACTGGAGGATCCCGTCGACGATGGGGGCCCAGTTGTTGGCGCTGCCGTCGGTCATGAGGAACGAGAAGAAGAACTCGTTGTAGACCGCGATGAACGTCAGCACGCCCGCGGTGGCGACGCCGGGGGCCGAAAGCGGCATGATCACGCGGAACAGCGCGCCGAGCCGCGTGGTCCCCTCGATCCGGGCGGCATCCTCCAGCCCGTCGGGGATCTGGCTGTAGAACGTCGTGAGGATGAAGATCGCCAGCGGCATGAAGATCGCGCTAAAGGGGATCACCATGGCATACGGCGTGTTGTAGAGGCTGCCGTCGGCCAGAATCGGCCGCAAGACGTCGACGTTGGTGTTGAACAGTTCGTTCAGCGGGATGAAGAAGGCCGCCGGCGGGAAGAACGAGACGATCAACACCAGCAACATGAGCGGCTGCTTGCCGGGGAACTGGAGCCGTCCGAAGACGTAGCCCGCGAGGCTGGCGACGACGATGACGATGATCGTCGTCACCGTGGCGATCACGAAGCTGTTGAACATGTAGCGGTGGAACGGGATCAGTGTGAACACGTCGACGATGACGCCCGGATTCGTTCCCATAGTGAGATCGCCCTGTGCCAGCAGCGAGGGGTCGAAGCCCGAGGGGACCAGTCCCACGTTCTGGAGGTTGTCACGGGGCGTCAGCGCCACCATGAACAGCCAGTAGAACGGGAACAGCGTGGTGACGAGGAAGAAGGCCGTCGCCGTGTAGAACAGCGCCTTGTAGGCCCGTTTCGGGTTTTTGATCGCCTTCGCCGCCCACGCCTCGAAGGGGCCGCGGTCGATCTCCGGTTCCGCATCGTCGTCGGATAGGACTTGTTGTGTGTCCGGCGTTTCGGTCGACATTACATGAACCCTCCTTCGGAGTCACGGAATTTGGCGAGATAGACGGCGATGAAGACGCCGATCAGCGCCGCCGTCAGGAACGCGACCGCCGCGGCAGTGCCGTAGATCCGGGTGCCGCCGAACAGCCCGTCGATCACCATACAGGTCATCGAGGGGACGGTCGAACAGCCCGCCGTCGACTCGATGATGCCGTAGACCCGCATGGCGTCCATCGTGCGGAACAGCATGGCGACGATGAGCGCGGGCATCACGATCGGCAGGGTGATCAGCTTGAAGCGCTGCCACGGGGTCGCCCCCGAAACCTTGGCGACGTCATAGAGGCTGCGGTCGACGCTCTGGAGGCCCGCCAAAATGAGCAGGGCCATGAACGCGGAGGTCTTCCAGATGTCGGCGACGAGCACGATGAAAAACGAATCGCTGCTCGATGCCAGCGGGTTGTCGCCGAAGAGGCCGAGTGCCTGCATGATGTCGCTACCGAAGCCGACCGTCGGCTGGAACAGCAGGAAGAACAGCATCCCCTGAATGACGATCGGGATCGCCCACGGCAGGATGATCGCCACCCGGACCCAGCGGCGACCCGTGAACTCCTGATCGAGGACCAGCGCCTGGCCGAAGCCGATGGTCGTCTCGAAGATCACGCTCAAGATCGCAAACGCGAGCGTGACGAACAGTGCTTGGCGGAAAAACGGGGTCCCGAGTTCGACAAACGGGAATTCGGTTGTGAGTGCAACGTCGATCAGCTGTCGGCTGAGTCGCGTCTCCCCAGTGAGGACGTCGATGTAGTTGTCCAGCCCGACGAAGCCGCCGAGTGGCTCTGCGCCACGGGTTTCGTCGGCCAGCAACGACATCCGAAGCGTCGACAAGAGGGGATAGAACGCGACCAGTGACAACAGCAGGAAGCCGGGAAGCAACAGCAGGTAGGCGTAGGCGGCTTCACTGAGGTTCTCCATCCACGTGAAGACGCGACTGAAGACGCCACCGCTGTCGGCTCCGGAGTCGACCGGTGTGTTGGTGTGGTCGGTTGCCATGCGAATAAGGAATGTGGTGGTGGGTGGTTATCGGCTGTCGCTGTCTTCGAGCTGGGTCGCCAGCTCGTCCATCGCCGCTTGGGGCGTTTTCTCTTGGGTGTAGGCGTCGTGGACCTCCTGGTAGATCAGCGACGACTGGTTGGGCCACAGGTCGGTCACCGGCCGGGCGACCGTCCGCTCGGCGACGTACTCGAAGGTGTCGATGTAGCGGCCGATCGGGCCGACCTCCTCCTCGCCGACGTCGCTCATGACGCTCGGGATCGGCGGCAGGTTGCCCACGTGCTCGAACACCGCCAGCATGACCTCCTCGCTAGTCCACGCCTCCATGACCTGGACTGCGTCTTCGGTCCGCTGTGAGTTCGGATTGAGCGTCATGTGCCAGCCGCCGAGGGCTGCGCGACTGCCGCCGAGGCCGTCGTACTCGGATTCGCTCTCGGGAACGCCGTAGGGAATCGGCATCGTCCCGAGGTCCTCGCCGAAGGCCTCGTCGTTGTTGGTGATCGCATACGGCCAGTTACGGTGGGCGATCGCGTTGCCGTTGGTAAACGGCCCGCGGGAGTCCTCTTCAGACCACTGGACGATCGAACTCGGCGCGATCTGCTCGTAGTCCGCTGCGGCCTCCTCGTCGTCGCTGCCGTACATGAACGCCCGCATCATGCGGATCGCCTCGACGACCGGTTCCTCGTCGACGGTGACGGGTCGCTCGCCGACCGGCCCGAAGAGGTTGTCGAGGCCGCCGAAGTACGCGCCGCCGAAACTCGACATCGTCTCGTTGAACGTACAGCAGGCCAGCCCCTCGTAGGCCGCCGCCTGTGTCGTAAAGCCGTAGTCGATGTCGTCGTTTTGGCTGTGGATATCCGCGGTGATCTCCGAGAACTCCTGCCAGGACATGGGTTCGGTCGCCCAGTTGTCGCCGTCGGGGTTGTAGCCGGCGTCCTCGGCGAGATCCTTGCGGTACTGCATCACCGGATAATCCGGGAAGATCGGCACACCGTAGAGATCACCCGTATCGGGGTGGACCGTGCTGGCGACCGTCGATTCGAGGTACTCGTTTTTGATTCGGTCGAGTACGTCGCTCGACAGCTGCTCTTCGAGATTCGTGAGCTGCTCGCGGACGATAAACGGGATCGTCCACCCGCTGTCCATCATGAACAGGTCCGGCGAGGCCCGCCCGGCGTCGAGTGCCGAACTGTAGGTCTGTCTGCGGTTGTCCGTCTCGAAGTCCTCCTGGACGATGTCGACCTCGATGTCGTTGTCGAGCCCCGCTTCCCGAAGTGCGGCCTTGATCTCGTCGGCTGCACTGGCGAACTCCTGATCCGCCGAGACGACGACCGCACCGCTGCCGCCGCCGTCGCCGCCACCCGTACAGCCGGCGACGCCGACTGCGATTCCCGATGCGCCCGCAGCCTGTACGAACCGCCGGCGCGAGATGCCGGCGGATCTGTCGCGTCCGTGTAATTCAGTATCGAACATTACGTTTAGCCATGTCGTATACACATTATATATATTTTGGTGTTATGTACAACTACCATTATTAGTTTTATATTTTACATATTTGTCGACCGGCAAAGGCTCGAAATCGGACCGAAGAACAGTTATTACGGTCGAACAGCCGGTCGACCGGGAGTGATTAGAAGAGCCCCGGCCAGATCACGTAGACGCCGAGTGTCGTCAGGAGGCCGCCGGCGATGATGTAGTAGGCCACCGGGATCAGGTTGAGGCGGACGACCCGACCGGTCGACCCGACGAGGCCGACGGTCGCCAGCGCGGCGATCACGTTATGGATGGCGATCGTATTCCCGATCGACGCGCCGATCGTCTGGGCGGCGACGAGGATCGTCGTCGGCATGTCGAGGGCGGTGGCGACCTCGAACTGGAAGGCCGCAAAGGTGATGTTGCTGACGGTGATCGAGCCGGCGACGAACGCGCCGATGAGGCCGACGACTGGCGCGACCATCGGGTAGGCCGCCCCGACGCTCGATGCCGTGCTGTCGGCGAGGACGACGATCATACTGGCGTCGACGGCCGTCGCGGTCGCATCGGTGTTGAGCATGATCTCGACCATCGCGATGACGAACATCAACACCACTGCCGGCGAGACGATCTTTCCGGCGGCCTCGCCCCACGCGCTGGTGACCTGCTGGCGGTCCATCCCGAACAGCGGGATGGCCACCAGCGCGCTGACCAGCAGCCACGTGCCGGGGACGTAGGCCCACCTGATCGCCCCTTCGAGGTCGGTCCCGAAGACGTCCCAGCCGATCGCCAGAAACGGCCCCTGCTGGAGGAACGCCGCGATCGGGTCGACGACGCGGGTGGCGATCAACAGCACCGAGAGGATGACGTACGGCGACCACGCACGCAGCAGCCCCATCGGCGCGGCTGGCCCGTCGTCGACGCCCGTGTCGCCAGCGGTGCCGGCCCCGGCTTTGGCCTCCTCACCGCCGGGCTCGATCGTGCCGACCCAGTGGTCCGGCCACGCCTCCCGGTCGGGGAACTCCCAGTCGTCGTTCGGTTCGAGGAAGCCGGCCCGCAGCAGGCCGACGACGACCCCGCCGCCGAGCATCGAGGCGAACAGCGAGGGGAGTTCGGGGCCGATCAGATACGCCGTCCCGACGTAGGGTACCGCGAAGGCGACCCCCGAGACGATCGCCAGCGGCAACACACCCACGACGGGTTTGAGCGTCCGCTCCTCGCCGAAGAAGTAGACGACCATCGCCACGGCGACAAGCGGCATCAGGATTCCCAACGTCCCGTTCAACACGGCGGCGTAGACGCCGGCCTCGGCGGAGAACGCCGCGACCGTGAGGCCGGTGCCGTCGAGGATCTGCCCCTCGACCGCCGACAGCGGCTGCTGGAAGCCGACGATAATCGGGGTGCCGACCGCGCCGAAGACGGTGGCGATGGCGTGGCCGATCAGCGCGGCGATCACCGCCGCCAGCGCCGGGAATCCCAGCGCCAACAGCAGCGGGGCGACGACCGCCGCGGGCGTCCCGAAGCCGGCGACGCCCTCCATGAACGTCGCCAGAAAGAACCCCAGCAGGATGACCTGCACCCGGCGGTCGTCGCTGATCGTCGCAAAGCCGCTGTTGATCCGGTCGACCGCCCCCGACCGCATCAGCGTGTACAACAACACGAGCGCACCGAAGACGATCCAGAGGATCTCGATGGCCGCCATCGCCCCCTTGATGCTGGCGGCGGCGATGTAGGTCGGCGGCAGCTCCCAGACCACGAACGCGATGGCGGCGGCGGTCCCCCACGCGATGGGCATCACCCGCACGGCGGGCCACAACAGCCCCACCAACAGCACCGCGACGATCAGCAACGGAAGGGCCGCAAACAGCGTTTCACTCATCCGAACCCCACAGCCGGCTGTGGCGTCGGTTCCATGCGACACTCGACTGCAACCGATTCTCACACATGGCTCGTTCCGATTGACCCTAGTTCAGCATATAAATGGCTGCCCACCGGTGAGTATTTCATGAATTGTACTGACAGAATCGGTCGACTGGACCGATCGGACTCGCAGCAAATAGTCGACCGCCCGGCAGTCGACCGTCGAGGTCGGTCAGTCGTCAGTGGCTCGCGGCAGCCGCAGGGTGACACACGTTCCCGGCGAGCGGTCTTCGATGGCGACCTCGCCGCCGAGCAGCGAGACCGTCCAGTAGACCAGCCACAGTCCCATCCCCGTCCCGTGGCGAAGCGGCGTCTCCTCGCCGGTTTCGATCGTCGCCCGCTCCTGTTCGGGAATGCCGGTCCCGTTGTCGACGATGATGATGTCGACCCACTCCCCCGAGCGCCCCGCGTCGGTCGGGGTGGCGGTGAGCCCGACCCGCGGAGTCGGCTGGTCGTTGTGGTCGGCGGCGTTGTTGAGGAGTTCGGTCAGCGCCACCTGCAGCCGGCTGTCGGCCCTGACGGTGAGCGGGTCGATCTCGGCGACCGCCAGTTCGGCCTCCGGGTAGCTCTCCCGGAACTCCTCGGCGACCGTCTCGAACAGCGCCCGGAGGTCGACGGTGGCCCCCGGCGGCGGCTCGTGATCGAACAGCGAGTCGATGGTGCCGGCTTTCCGGCTCAGTTTCGACAGCGCCGCCGCCCGGTCGGCGATCGCGTCGACGAACGACTGGGTCTCGGGGTCGTCGATGGCCTCGCCGAGCAGGGCGGTGTTCCCCTCGATGACGTTCATCCCGTTGCGGAGGTTGTGGCGCAACACCCGGTTGAGCACCGACAACTGCTGTTCGCGGAGCCGGCGGTCGGTGACATCGGACTCGATGGAGACGAAGTGGGTGATCTCTCCCTCCTCGTCGGTGATCGGCGAGATCTCCTGTTTGACACGGTAGAGCTCGCCGGATCGTCGCTTGTTGACGATCGTCGCCTCCCACCGCTCGCCCCCGAGGATCGTCTCCCACAGTTCGGCGTAGAAGCCCGCGGACTGTTTGCCGGATTTGAGGAGCCGCGGCGTGCGACCGACCGCCGTCTCGCGGCTGTAGCCCGTCTGGTCGACGAACGCCGGGTTGACGTACTCGATAGTCCCCTCCCGATCGGTGATGGCAACGGCTTGCCCGACGGTCTCGACGGCCTTTCGGAACAGTTGGAGCTGCTGTTCGCGCTGCTTGCGGCGGGTGATATCGCGGGCCGACAACACGACTGCCGCTTCGCCGTCGTAGTCGAGTGTGGCCCCCGAGACGTCGAGATGCCGGATCTCGCCGTCCTTCGTGACGCAGGTCAGCTCGCCGGTGTATCCCTCTCCCGTGTCGGTGACGTGATCGAGGAACGCCCCGAACGGCTCGTCGACCCCCCGGATCGTCTCCCGTGGATCCAGCTCGCTGAGCTGCTGGCGGCTGTAGCCCGACAGCTCGCTGGCCGCCGGATTACATTCGATGATCTCTTCGCCGTCCGGCGTGAGGACGAACAGCGCATCGTTCGTCGAGTCGAACAGCTGCTGGAACCGGAGCCGGCTGCTGGTGTACTTCTCGGTGAGTTCGACCGACTGCCGGCGGCGGGCCAGCAGGTTCCTCAGCCGCCGGTCGAGCGTCGACCGGTCGACGGGCGCGGTGACGATCTCGTCGATCAGCGGCGGCTCGGCGTCGTCGGGCAGCCGGATCGGTCGCCGTTCGGATCGCCGGAGGAGCACGACCGGACAGAACGTCGGATACTGGTCTGCTTTGTGCTCCCGGAGCGCCGACTGGTAGGCAGACAGCGAGCGGTCACCGACGAGATAGCAGTCGACCGGCTGGAGCGTCCGGTCGGTCACGACCTCGTAGCGTACTTCGAGCAGCGTCGTCAGCGCCTCCCGGTCGCCGTCGCTGCTGACCAACAACTGGATTCGGGCCGGGTCGTCGTCGGTGGCGGGTCGGGGGGCCGTCATCACGGGGCTACTCCCGTCGCCGCACCGGCGATCCCCGCATGATCCCCTCGACCCCCTCGAAGGCCCCCTCGACGGTAAGCCCGGATCCCGTGATCGAAACCCGGTGGAACCGGCTGTCGAACTCGCCGAGCCGCTTTTTGAGGACGCCGATCGCCCGCTCCAGCCGGCCGTCGACCTCGACGTAGGTCAGAAAGACGATGTTGTCGGCGATGTAGCTGGTGTCGGTGCTGGTCGCCCGTGGCATGCCGGTGAGGTGGTCGGCCTCATCGGTAATCACCACGGCGATATCGTGGTTCTTGAGGGCCCGTGTCAGCCCGTGGAGCCGCCGGACGAGCCGCCCCTCGTCACCCTGCATCGAGATCTTGTACCCCGAAAGGCCGTCGATGAAGATCACGTCGGGGTCGGTCCGGTCGGCCGCTGCAACGACGTGCTGGCCGAACTCCTCGGCCGACCGCACCAGCGGCTCGAACTCGGTCAACTCCAGGGAATCGCTGTCGATGTGGTCGGTGATCGGGATGCCGAGGGTCTCACACCGGTAGCTGAACTGGTCGATCGTCTCCTCGAAGACGTAGCCCAACGCGGTGCCGCCCGCCCCGATAGCGCCGTCGAGCAGCTGTGCGCCGACCGTCGACTTGCCGATACCGGTCGGCCCGCTGATGAAGGTGACCGATCCCCGCTCGATGCCGCCGCCGAGGAGGCTGTCGAGGGCCTCGTGGCCCGTCGACAGTAGCTCCGGATCGAACGTCCGGGTGCGGTGTTCGGGGATCACCTGCGGGTAGATCTCGATCCCGTCGCCCCGGATTTCGAGGCCGTGGGTGCCGTCGATCTGTCCCAGCCCGCGGTGTTTGGGAATGGTAATTCGGCGCTCGCCCTCGTCGAGATGGAGGCTGATGATGCCGTCGCTGAGCGACTCGAAGTCGTCGGCGGCGTTCCGGCCGTCCCTGCGGGTCGTTCTGGTCATGACGGTCGTCACCTGTCGGTCACGGAGAAACCGGATCAGCGACTGGAGGCGCTTGCGGTACTGGTACTCGTCGCGCTCGACGTACTGGAGTTGGGTAATCGGGTCGATCAACAGCCGGTCGGGATCGGTCTCCTCGATCACCGCCTTGATGTCCTTGGTGAACCGTTCGGACTCGATTTCGGTCGTCTCGACCAGTTCGTAGGCGATATCCTCGGCGAAGAAATCCGTCCCCGGCCCGATGTCGAGGAACGTTGCCTCCGAGATGTCGATGTTCAACTGGGCGGCGTTCACGAGAATGTCGGCCCGCGACTCCTCGCCGTGGATGTAGACGACCGTCTCGTCGTCGGCCAGCCCCGCCTGCAGGAAGTGCTGGCCCAACAGCGATTTGCCGGTGCCCGAGACGCCCTGAATCAGATAGATCCGGCCGCGGACATAGCCGCCGCAGAGCAGCTGATCGAGCTCCGGAATCCCCGAGTCGACCGGCTCGATCCCGCTCGATTCCCTGTTCGGCTCGTCCATTAGCTCACCCACATACGATTCAGTTGTCGTGAGTTTACCGTATTTCCGAATAAGGGTTTGGGTCACTGTCTCTTCGGCGTCGCTGACTGTCGTCGACTGCTGAAATACGTTTATCCGACCGACGACTGTTGTCCCGGACAGACGCCCTCGATGATCCGGGAGGCCTACCACTCGCTCGTCCATGCGGTGCGGAGGTCGGCAACCGGACTGACGGCCGCCCACCCCGCGATCGAACCCGCGGTCTACCGGCTCCGGGACTGCTGTGCGCGGCTGTTCGTCGGCATCACCCGGCTCCGAACCCGGCTTCGGCACGCCGCGCCCACAACCCCCTACCGGCTCTATCGGGTCGACCCCGCGTCGATCACCAACTCGATCTCGTGGCAGGAGCTCACCCCCGACCGGGGGGCGGCGATCCCCGACCCGCTGACGCTCCCGAACTATCACTTCGCCGGCGGCGTACTGGACGGCGACTGGGACGTCGACCGCCACCCCTTCGCCGAATCGGTGATCTACCGGTCGTTTCGGGCACACTTCGAGGCCGGTGTGCCGTGGCCCGAGACCGATCTCTACGCCCAGTGTCTCGACACCATCGACGCCGGCGGGTCGCCGTGGGGCTGTACCACTCCCGCCGCTGTCGACCGGCGCTGCCGGGAGATCGACCGGCTCTACGACCGGGTCGACCGCGAGGGGTACCGGACGCAGGCCGAACTGCTCGCCTCGGGGTGCGACGAGCCCCTCGACCACGCCCGGTCCAACCGCTATGCCCGGACGGTCGACGGCGAGATCGCCCTCGTCGTCGGTCGGGACGGCGAACTGCTCTTCTACGACGGCCGCAACCGGCTGGCGGTCGCCAAGCTCCTCGGGCTGGAGTCGGTGCCGGTCGTGATCTTGGTTCGTCACCGCCAGTGGCAGACGGTCCGGGATCGGGTCGCCACCGGCGAGACGGCGCTGGCCGACCTCCCCGACCGGCTGGAGTCCCATCCGGATCTGGTCGACCTGCGGTAGCTACTCGTCGGTGGCTCTCGCGGAGTCGCTACTCGTCGGCGGTATCAATACCGAGGGCCTCGTTGAGCCCGCAGAAGCAGGTCGTCGCGTTGAATCCGAGGCCGAGGGCCCCGGCTCCGGCGACCAGCAGCGTCAGGTAGTTCCGCTTGCGGAGCGCGCTCACCGCGACCACCGAGAGCACCGCCGCGAGCAGTGCGCGAACGAGTCGATCCGTACCGCCGACGTTCGAGTCGAATGCCATACAGACCGATGGCGGGCCGAATACATGTAGCTTCTCCAACCCGCAGTCGACGCCGGCGGTCGATCCAGTGCCCTCGATTTCGATCCTCCCACACCGACGCGAACCGGATCGTGGGCAATCAGTCCAACTTCCCGTTCAACACCTTCGCGGCGACCAGAATCGGGTCCCACACCGGACTGAACGGCGGCGCGTAGGCCAAATCAAGCCGCTCGACTTCCGGCACCGTCAGTCCGGCTTTGAGGGCGGTCGACAGCGTGTCGATCCGGACCGCCGCCCGATCGGGGCCGACGATCGAACCGCCGAGCAGGCGCTCGGTCTCCCGATCGGCCACGAGCGTCACGTCGGTTTCGGCCGCACCGGGGTAGTAGCCCGACCGCGAGCCCGCGGTGATCGTCGCCGAAATGGGGTCGAATCTCGCCTCGGTCGCCGCCGCCTCGTCGACGATCCCAACCCGACCGCACTCCTGGTCGAAGGCTTTGACCACCGCGGTCTCGGCGATCTCGCCAACCGGCGTCGGCTTCCCGGCCACCGTCGAGCCGATGGCCCGACCGGCGCGGTTGGCCGTCAGCCCCAGCGGGAGCCACGTCTCCTCGCCAGTGACGGTGTGGCGGGCGGTCGCACAGTCGCCCGCGGCGTAGACGTCCTCGAGGTTCGTCCGGCCGTAGTCGTCGGTTCGGATCGCCCCGCCAGCCCCGAGTTCGATGCCGGTCCCCGCGAGCAGTTCGGTGTTGGGTTCGATCCCGACGCCGACGACTGCGAGGTCGACGGCCAACTCCGCGCCGTCGAAGGCGACCGCCTCGATCCGGTCCTCACCGACCAGCGCGTCGACGGGCGTGTTCGTGTGGACGGTCACGCCCTTATCCGCGAGTTCTGCCTCGACGCGCTCGCCGACCGCCTCGCCGAACGGCCGCAGGACGTGGTCGGCGCGCTGAAACAGGTGGACATCGAGCCCGCGGGCGACGAGCGCCTCGGCCATCTCGACGCCAACGTAGCCGCCGCCGACGATGGCCGCCGTCTCCGGCGCCGGGAGGTCGGCGTTGTGTTCCACGCGATCGCGGTCGACCGGGGTGTCGTCGACACGCCCGGAATCGTACTCGTCGGGGTCGGCGATGGCGGCGTCGATCGCCGCGGCGGCGTCCATGTCGTGGAGGGTAAACGCGCCGTCGATGTCCTGGATGTCGAAGGAGCCGGTTTTCGCGCGGCCACCGGTGGCGACCAGGAGCTCCGAATACGGCTGGTCGAACCGCTCGCCGTCGGCTTCGACCTGGACCGTCTTGGTCTCGGGGTCGACGCCCGTCACCTCGTGGCCGCGCCGGAGGTCGATCCCCCGCTCGTCGGCCTCGGCGGGCGACAGCGAGAGCAGATCGGCCATGCGGTCGACCCGCCCTTCGATGAAGTAGGGCATCCCACAGTAGGCATAGGAGACCCACTGGCCCTTCTCGAAGACGATCACCTCGCGGTCGGGGGCAGCTCGACGGAACTTGCTGGCGGCACTCAGCCCGGCGGCATCGGCACCGACGACGACGAACGGATCGGTCGACATACCGGGAGATTGGCGTACAGATACAAAAGGCTCAGCCGGTCGTGCGGGACTACGACCACGCTGGCAGCCGGGACCGAACCACCGAAGTGGGTCGGCGGTCTGTCGTCGACCGGATGGTCACGAGTCCCTGTATCAACGTCTGTACGGTCGAGGATGGTGTCTGCACGGCCTGTGGGCGGACGCTCGACGATATCGCCGCCTGGGCGTCGATGACCGAGGCCGAGCGCATCGAGCGAATGGCGGAACTCGGGATCCCGGTCGACGACTGAGTGTCGCCGCAAGCCTCGGGTCACTCGCCCGCGTTCTCGGTGTGGATCTCGAACCGCGCACCACCGTCACGGCTGGCGGTTACGTAGATACTCCAGCCGTGGGCAACGACCAGCTCCTGGACGATGTAGAGCCCGAGTCCGGTGCCGTCCTCGCTCGTCGTCTGTCCGTGGTCGAAGACCCTCTCGCGTTCGGCCTCGGGAATGCCGTCGCCGTCGTCTTCGATGTAGAAGCCGCGTCGGGAACCGAGTACTCCGACACGAACGGTGATCGGTGGCCTGTTGTGGTCGGCTGCGTTCCGAAACAGGTTCTCGAAGACGTTCAAGAGGAGTTTGCGGTCCCCGTCGATCGTTTCCTCGCCGTTGATGTCGATCTCCAGGGTTGCACCGTCGGTCTGGGCCGTCTGCCAGGCGTCGGTTGCAAGGTCCGCGAGTTCGATCGGCTCCGTGTCGTCGACGACGGCTTCGGCCCGCGCCATCGTGAGCAGTTCGTCGATCATCGTGTTCATCCGCCCGAGTGACCGCCGGACCGTCTCGAAGTCGGCTTCGCTGCCGGTTTCCTCGGCCATCCCCAGATACCCCTGAGCGATCGCCAGCGGATTCCGGAGGTCGTGGCTGACGACGCTGGCGAACTTTTCGAGTCGCTCGTTTTGCCGTTGGAGGTGACGCTCGCGCTCCTTGTGTTCCGAGACATCCGTCTGAATCCCGAGCAGCCGTTCGGGGTCGCTGGCGTCGTCATAGTCGACGACCCCCCGCGCTTGGACCCATCGCTGGGCTCCCGCCGGCGGGGACACCCGGAACTCGGCCCGGTACTGCTCGCCGGTCTCGATGGCGTGGTCGACCTGCTCCCGGACGTGTTGGAGGTCCTCCTCGGGGACGCGCTCGGCAAACCCGCTGAAGGTTTCGGGAAACCCACCGGTCTCGTAGCCGAACAGTCGCTCGCTGGTCCGATCCCACCGCACCTCGTCGGTGTGGATGTCCCACGACCAGACGCCGGTCTCCGTCTCCTCGAGTGCGAGTTCGAGCCGGGTGTTTACTGCCTCGAGTTCGCGTTCCCGCTGCTCGCGCTCGGTGACATCCCGACAGACGAGTAACTGCCCGACGACAGCCTCGTAGTAGTCGGTCAGCGTCGTCCGACTGACGGTGAAATGTCGCACCTCGCCGTCGAGACTGGTCGTAACGTCGACGTCTTCTTCGCCACCGTCCGACAGTACGGACGCATCCTCACCCAATACTGCGGTTATCTGTGTCCCTAACAGGGACCGTTCGCCGTCGAACCGGTCGCTGGCCGCACTGTTTGCCGTCACGATCGTCCCCGCCTCGTCCAGCACGAACACCAACTCGTCCATCTGTTCCAAGACGGCCCGCCGGGCGATCGGCAACTCGTCCAGCAACTGGTGTTTGAACGTGGCGTACATCAGTGCCGTCGCGGTCAAAAAGAAGGCCGCAGTCGTCAAATCGAGTCGAACGACTCCGAGGCGGAGCAACACGTTGGCACCGATCGGGGTCAGAAACGCGATAAACAGTACGGACAGTTGGCGATACTTCCCGTACTCCAACTTCAGCGTCATCTGGACGAGAAGGGCGATCGCAAGACCCGTCAACACCCAATTGTACGTAATGTGAAACATGAAAAACGGGGTCGGGACGAACTGGTAGCCCTGCGTAACCGTCTCGGGTGTGGTAAACACGACCAGTCCGTCCAGGGCCGGAGCGAGTGCGACCACACAGGAGACGATGGGCTTGATCGCCAGCAGCGCGAGCACGCGTCTGCGTACCACGTTCTCCCGTCCGGTATACTCCAGCGCAAACAGGAGGAGCCCGATAATCGTGATATCCGCTCCCGGCAGCCGAAGCGCCGTGCCGACCGCTGGTGCCGGATTTGTCGGTGTCCAGATCTGTATGATATCCGCGAGCAACCAGACCAACAGCCCACCGAACAGGACGATCAGCGACGTCACTGCCCGGCGTTCCCGGTTGTGAACGAGATAATAGATGAAAATTAATCCAAGAACGAAGTTACCGACCAGAAGAATTCGGAAGAACTGGTATCCTATCTCCATTTGTGTGTCTAATTTTAAACTCGTACATCCGTTTAATTCATAGTATCATAAATGTATGGGGCACCGTCGACACGTCCGTCTCGACGGTCGACTACTCCCGACCCGCCGACCGTCCGACGCCCGGCAGGGCAACCCGGTCTTCGAGCCGCTGCATCGCCAGCGCGGTCGTGAGTACGAGTCCGAGATAACAGAGCCCGACGACGACGTAGATCTCCGTATACTGGAAGGTATCGGAGCCGATATCACGGGCTCGGCGGAACATCTCCGGGACCGTGATGAAGGCCGCCAGCGAGGAGTACTTGATCAGGTAGACGAACTCGTTGGTCCAGCCGGGGATGGCAAACCGCAACCCCTGCGGGAGGACGACGTGCCGGATCCCCGCCAGTTTCGAGAGGCCGACCGAACGGGCGGCCGTGAGTTGCCCCTCGTCGACCGACTGGAGGGCCGCCCGGATATACTCGGCCTGATACGCCGAGGAGTTGATCGTGAAGGCGATGATCGCCACGACCGCCGCGGTCCGCGGCATCCCACTGAGTTCCATAACCTCGAAACTGCCGACGATCCCTGCCAACGGGAGGCCGAAATAGAAGAAAAACAGCTGTGCCAACAGCGGCGTCCCGCGGATCAACTCGGTGTAGGCCAGCGAGAGCCGACTGCTTACCGGGCCGCCGTAGATCCGCGTCACCGCCAGCGGTACTGCGATCACCAGCCCGAGGGCCATCGAGATGACTGTCAAGTAGACCGTGACAAAGGCCCCTTCGGCCAGCGCCGGCCCCGTCGACGTGGCAAAGGCGGCCACCTCGAAGGGCCACGCCAGCCACTCGACGAGGACCCCCGCCGGACCGACTGCCGCGGCCACCCCACCGAGGGCGTCGGCGACGGCCTCGAACGGCGCAGCCGGAATCCACGGCTCGCGCTCGCCGACCCGCACCTCCGAGCGGATGAGATCCGGCAGCCCGACCGCTGTAAACAGCCTGTCGAGCAGCGTGTTGTGGACCGCCCAGCGGGCCAGCAGCCACAGCCACAGCGCCCCACCGACAACCGCAGTGACCACCTTCTTCCGGCCGCGAATGGTCCCGACGGCCGCGTCGACGGTGTCGACACTCATTGGTGGAGGCCGCTCAACTCGCCGAGGAACGTACCCGTCCGTTCGTGCTCGGGATTCTCGAAGAGCTGTTCGGGCGGTCCCCGCTCGACGATCTCGCCGCCATCGAGGAACGTGATCGTGTCGGCGGCCGACCGGGCAAAGCCCATCTCGTGGGTGACACAGAGCATCGTCATCCCCTCCTCGGCGAGGTCCTCCATGACCCGCAGTACCTCGCCGATGAGTTCGGGGTCCAGCGCGCTGGTCGGCTCGTCGAAGAGGATGAGTTCGGGGTCCATCGCCAGCGCGCGGGCGATCCCGACCCGCTGTTGTTGGCCGCCGGAGAGTTCGGCGGGATACGACTCGGCCTGATCGGCGAGCCCAACGCGATCCAGATAGTCGTCGGCCTTGGCGTCGGCTTCGTCCTTCGAGAGACCGAGTACTTCACGCAGGCCGAGGGTGATGTTGCCGCGGGCGGTGAGGTGGGCAAAGAGGTTGAAGTCCTGGAAGACCATCCCGACCCGGCGGCGGAGGTCGTTTTCGTCGACCGTGTGGACCTCCTCGTCGTTGAGGTAGATCTCGCCGCTGTCGATCTCGGTGAGCCGGTTGACACACCGCAGCAGCGTCGACTTCCCCGAGCCGCTGGGGCCGACGACCACTTCGACCTGCTGGCGGTCCATTGCGAAGCTCACATCGTGCAGTACCGATTCGTCGCCGTAGGATTTGTCGACGTTGTCGACGCGTAGTAGACTCATGAGTTGCCTCCCGGTATCGCATACCGACTGTGGATGTAATCGAGCGTGCGGTTCGTCGTGAACGTGAGCACGAAGTAGATCGCGCTGATGGTGATGATGACCTCGATCACCGCGGTGTCGCGGCCGGGCTGCAGGTAGAGCCGCTCGGCACGGGTCAGCAGTTCGGCCAGCCCGATGGCGAAGGCGACGCTCGTATCCTTGAGGACGATCGTAAACTCGTTTTGGAACCCCGGCAGCGACCGTCGAACCGCCTGCGGGAAGACGACGTGCTGGATCGCCTGCAGTTTGGTCATGCCGACCGACCGGGCGGCCTCCAGTTGTCCCTCGCTGATCGACTGGATCGACCCGCGGAACACCTGGGCCTGATAGGCCGCACTCCGCAGTCCGAGTGCGAGTGTCGCCGCGACGAACGCGTCGACCTTTACGCCGACAACCGGCAGGGATCCCAGCTGTGGGATCGGCAGCCCGAAGTAGAACAGCACGATCAACACGACGATCGGCGTGCCACGCAGGACGACCCCAGCGGTGCTGACGAGTTCCGCGATCCATCCCTCGCCGTAGACCTCGATGGCCCCCGAGGGAAAGCCGAGGGCGAAGCCGAGGCCGAGACTTGTCGCTGTCAGGAGAATCGTGACGACGACTCCCAACGCGATGGTCTGCCAGTTGGCGAGGATGAACCCCCAGTCGGTCGCCTGCAGGACGGCCGGCTTCATCGCTCTACTCGAACCACTCGGCGACGAGCTCGTCGTAGGTGCCGTCCTCCTCTAGTTCGGCGAGCGCGTCGTTGATATCGGCCAGTCGGTCGTCGTCCTGTCGCATTCCCATCCCGTAGACCTCGCCGGTCTCGATGGTAAAGGCGATACTGACCGCCCGGCCGTCGGCGAAGTTCCGTGCGACGGGGATATCGACGATCAGCGCGTCGACGTTGCCGTTTTCGAGATCCTGAACGCCGAGCGTGTAGTTGTCGTACTGTCGGGTGTCATCGGCGCTGACGGTGTCGTCGTCGACCAGCGCGTCGACTTCGTCCTGTCCGGTGGTCCCCGACTGTGCACCGACACGCTGGTCGGCAAGGTCGTCGACGCTCTCGGGACTGAGATCGCCGTCCTCGGCGACCAGTACCGCCTGATCCGACTCGTAGTAGGGGTCGGTGAAGGCGATCGTCTCTTCGCGCTCTTCGTTGATCGTCATCGCGGCGGCGATCAGATCGAGGTTGCCCTGCGTCAGCGAAGGGATCAGCGAGTCGAACTCGATTTCGGTCCACTCGCCGACCTCGTAGCCGGCCCGCTCGATGGCCGCTTCCGCGAGGTCGACGTCGAAGCCGACCAGTTCGCCGTCCTCAGTGTACTCGAACGGCGGGAAGCCGGGGGCCGTCCCGGGGTTGATAACGGTATTTTCGCCATCGTCGCCATCGTCGCCGTTTTCGCCATCTTCGCCGTCATCACCGCCCGTACAGCCCGCGAGCGCGCCGGTCGCGCCGACCGCACCGACTGCTTTGAGATAGCTTCGTCGACCGACAGTAGCATCAGGTGTCATATTACCGTACTTGTCGGAGTCGGTGTTTAACGTTTCGACACGGAGAATGTTGGGGATCACACACCATTCGTGCGAATCGTCACCAAGCTGTTTCGATTCCCTCCGGCCGCGAGACGGTCGACCCGACCAGTACCCGCAGCGGCTACTCGCATCGGGCAGCGACCGAGTGGCGACTCGTGATGCTCAAGGAGTGGGTGGCCACCGGAGGGCCGGTGGCGGGACAACAGGGGACCGAAGTGTGGGTACCTCAGCGGCGACGCCGGCGTGAGGTCCGCCGGAAGATGACGTTCGACGATTCCCGCAGTCGACCGTAGCGCGTCGAGCTGTGGGTCGCCGATCGGAACCGTTCGTACCGATCGTCTTTACTCGCCGTTCGTTTGCTTTTTGCGGGATTTCGTACCATCATTGCATACTTTTCAACGGACTAAGCACATATTTGTGTGGCTAATCCGGCAATATATCGAACGACCTCGAAATTCCTTGACGCTCCGGAAAAAGAAACTCGGTTCGGAGTAACTATTTTCGATCGACGGGCGTCGACGCGAGAATATCTGCTTGTTTGTAAACTATAATAGATATTATGGTGTGTTATAGTCGGATCTGCGCGCAATTATTGGATGAATAACCGTTATAGTACCGTTGAGATGACGATTCGTGCGATTCGCGGAGTTGCTCGCCGCAGGAATGCGCCGGCCGGGATTTGAACCCGGGCCATGAGCTTGGAAGGCTCAGGTCCTACCACTAGACCACCGGCGCCCAAAGACGTCGACCGCGGCAACACGTCGCGTTCCAACGCCGCTGTATCGACGTACACCAGCGTTCACCGCGGGGGATTAATTACCTTACCGTTTCGTGCCGACGCTCAGTCGTCGCCGAAGCTCCGGGCAGCGGCCTGTAGTTCGGCCGACACCCCCGGTACCTCCGTCTCGGTGACCGGCCCCTCGGCCTCGATCTCTTCGAGAGATTTGGGGAACGTCCGTAGCTCCTTGTGGATCGCCAGCCCCGCTTTTGCACCTTTGCCCATCGCCACCGGCACCTGGTTGTGGCCCTGCGTGATGTCGCCGACCGCGTAGACGCCGTCGACGCTGGTCCGACCGTGATCGTCGACGACGATCGTCCCGTCGTCGTTGAGTTCACAGCCCAGCGATTCGGCGAGGTCGGTGTTGTAGTTCGAGCCGTACATGGGGAACCCGCCCCGATACTCGCGGACGGTGCCGTCCTCGAACTCGAAGCTTTCGAGCCAGCCGTCGTCGGCCTTGTTCATCCCCGCGATGTCCTCGTGAATGACGTCGACCGGATGGGCCTCGACGAGCCGCTGGGTCTCGTCGCTCCACTCGATGTCGTCGCCGCGGGTGAGGATGTCGACCTCGTCGGTGAAGTTGAGCATGATCATCGCCACGTGGGCGGCGGCCTCGCCCGTGCCCATCACGTACACCGACTCGTCGATGAACATGTAGGCATCACAGTGCAGACAGTAGTGCAGGCCCTTGCCGGTCCGCGGCAGCGGCGGCTCGGGTCGCTCGTCGGAAAAGCCCATCCCGAGGACGACCCGGTCGACGAGGACCTCCGTGCTGTTGCCCGCCAGTCTGAACCGGCCGTCGGGCTCGCGTTCGATCTCGGTGACGAGATCCCGAACGACATCGCCGCCGTACTCCTCGACCTGTTCGGTCGCAGTGCTGAGGAACTCGTTGCCCGAGACGTCCTCGGTGATGCCGATCACGTTGTGGGTATCGAGCATCATCGCTGCCCGACCGCCGCCGCGGTCGATGACGACGGTGTCGTGACCCAACCGCGTCGCGTACAGTCCTGCCGACAGGCCGGCCGGCCCCCCACCGACTACGGCTACTTCGTAGCTGTCGACGCCCGATTCCCCGTCCGCGGCCTCTGTCTCACTCATTACCCGGTGTAGGGGCTCCGGTTATATAAGCACCCCACAGTTGTGCGCGCCGGTTACAATACACCTTCCGGCGGCGCGACCACCGCATAGCAGTTCCCGCTGGAGAGCCGGCAGTCGACCACCTCAACGCTCGCGGCTGCCAGATCCGCACGGAACTCGTCGGGATCGTAGATGTGGTAGTATCGTCCCACCGTCTCGCCGCCCGGCAGCGTCCAGTCGACGGTCGTATCGAACCCCTCGTCGGCGTCGAAGCGGTCGTGGGCCGTGCTCCACGCCGAGACGAGCCCACGGCCATCGGGGGCCAACACGCGGCCGACCGCCGAAAGGCTCCGCTGGCGGGCCGCACGCGTAGGGAGATGGTGAAGCGTCGCCACGTAGACCACCTGTGAGAACCGGTCGTCGGCGAACGGGAGTCGGGACGCATCACCGTGGACGAGGTCGACGTCGAACCCGCGTTCGGCCGCCCGCTGGCGGGCTTCAGCAAGGAGGCCGCCGCTTACGTCGAGGCCAACGACTTCCGCGTCCGCTTCGGCGAGGCCTTGGGCGTGTCGACCGTTGCCACAGCCGAGATCCAGCGCGCAGTCGAGGGAGCCACGGCGGTCGACCTCGTCGCTGATAAACGACTCGACCTCCGGCCATGCGTACTCGCGAGTCTTCGCGAAGTGGTCGGCGATCCGGTCGTAGACGGCCTGGAGGTCGTCGGCTGGCGGCTCGGCCGCGACCGATTCGTCGACCGTTGGCTCCTCGTTGTTGCCGTCGGCCTCCCGGTCGGCTGTCATTGTCACCCCTCGTCGGTGGGAAGCCAAAGCGTCTGTGGATCGGCCCGCAGTCACTGGAGATTCCGGCACGTTCGGAACACAGCACAACCTACATACGACTCGTCTCCTTACCTACGGCCATGTCAGACACCGATGCAGTCGTCGAGCACCGTCCGTTGGTGATCGCCGGAACCGGGATTGCCGGGCTCTCTGCGGCCATTTATGCCGCACGTTCGAACAACAACCCCCTCGTCCTGGAAGGCGACGAGCCGGGGGGCCAACTCACGCTCACCACTGATGTCGAGAACTATCCGGGCTTCCCCGAGGGCATCTCGGGGCCGGAGCTCATCAACAACATGAAGCAACAGGCCTCCCAGTTCGGCGCGAACACGAAAAACGGCGTCCTCGACACTATCGATGTCGAGGGCGAGGGCTCCGATCGGCAGTTCCGCATTACGCTCTCCAATGGGGACGTCTACACTGCCGACGCGGTGATCGCTGCCTCCGGGGCCAGCGCCCGGACCCTCGGCGTGCCGGGTGAGGACGACCTGATGGGGTATGGCCTCTCGACGTGTGCG
>JAWOEO010000207.1:0-3801 GCA_046482755.1 Halohasta sp.
AAGCGATGGTACACGATTTTCGCCCCCGAGCAGTTCGACCGGGAGGAGATCGGCTCGACCATCGCCGAAGAACCGGACCAGGTCATCGGTCGCACGATCGAGACCACCCTCGGCGACATCAACAACGACGCCGGGGCGAACAACACCAAACTCACGTTCAAGATCACGGACGTGGGCTCGGACTCCGCCTACACGGAGTTCATCAAACACGAACTCACGCGGGACTACCTGCGGAGTCTCGTCCGCCGCGGGGCCTCGAAGGCCGCCGCGACGATCACCGTCGTCACCACCGACGACTACCGCGTGAAGATCCAGCCCGTCGCCTTCACCACCAAGAAGGCCGACAACAGCCAGGAACACGCGATCCGTCGCGTGATGATCGACCTCGTCCATGAGGCCGCCAAAGAGCGCACCTTCGAGGAGCTGGCCGACAGCGTCATTGAGGGTCGACTCTCCTCGGCGATCTACGGCGAGGCCAAGACGATCTACCCGCTGCGACGCGTCGAGGTCCAGAAGCTCGAACTCGAAGCCCGCCCCGAAGAGCTGGCCGAAGAGGAAGCGACGGCCGTCGACGTCGACGAATCCGACGTTGCCGACGACGTCGCCGACGACTAACCGCTTCACGATCCGACTTTCTTTCAGGCACACCCAGTCCGTTAGCGACAGCGACTACGACTCGGTGACCTCGATCGTGCCGACCATCCCGCTGGTCTCGTGGGGGAGACAGACGTAGCCGTACTCGCCGGGCACCTCGAAGGTGTGGGAAAACGTCTCGCCGGTCGCAACGATCCCCTCGCCGTCGGACTGCCAGGCCTCGCGGGCGGCGGCCTCCGACTCGTAGTCACCGGTCGCAAAGAAGGCCGTCCCCTCGGGGAGCGTCCCCTCGTAGGCGGTGACGGTGTGGGCCCGGCTGCTGGTGTTTTTCCAGACGACCGTCGACCCGGCCGGAACGGTGAGCGTCTCCGGCTGAAAGGCGACCGCAGTCATCCCGATGTCGTAGTCGTCGGCCTGGAACAGGCCGAGACAGCCGGTCAGCCCGGCGGCTGCGGCCGTGCCAGCGGCGGCGAGAAACGTCCGGCGGGAACGTGCCTCCTGCATACTGATTCGTAGGGGCGTCGGGCATTTAGGCGTGCGGTTTCGCCGACACCCCCCGGCGGCGTCGACGATCCGGAGAACATAAAAGCGTAAACCGCCCCCCTCCGACCGACAACCATGCAACCGCGGTTCGTCGGCCGATTGGGACTGGCCGATGCGGTGACGGTCGCCAACGCCGCCCTCGGCTTTCTAGCCGCGGCCGTCGCGCTGGTCGACATCGGCCTCGCGGCTCGTCTCATTCTGCTGGGCGCGATGGCCGACGCACTCGATGGGGTCGTCGCCCGTTACCGCGGCGGAACGCCGGTCGGCCCGTATCTCGACTCGCTGGCCGACGTGGCCTCCTTCGGCGTCGCGCCGGCCGTCCTCGTCGTCGCCGTCGTCATCGAGGAGTGGATGCCAGCCGCCGACCCCGGGATGCTGCTGGCCGACCCCCTCGTTTTTGCGGCGGGCTTTCTCGTCCCGGCGGTGTTCGTGGCGATGGCAGTCACGCGGCTCGGGATGTACACGGCCTACGACACCGAGGTCGCCGAGACCGAGGGCGTCCAGACCACGCTGGCGGCAACGATCCTCGCGGCAGCGGTGCTGGCAGGCTATACGGCTCCGGAACTGCTCGTGCCCCTGGTCGGGGTGCTCGCCGCCCTGATGGTGTCGACGATCACCTACCCGGACCTCCACGCCCAAGATGCGCTGGTGATGGGAGTCGTCCAAGCGCTGGCGGTCGTCCTGTCGGGCTACTACGGCCGAGTGTTCGCCTTCGCGCTGCTGTTTCTCGCCCTCGCCTACCTCTCGTTGGCCCCCCGGTTCTACTGGCGGGATGGCCTCGACAGCGACCGGCTCCGGTTCCTGTTCAGGGGTGTGTAGTAGCCCGTCGTAGTCACTGACTACGCATCCGTCGACCGCCAGTAGTCGCCGCCTCCCAGCCTGTCGACCGTCGGTAGCCACCGACTACCGATCCGTCAGCCGCCAGTAGCCACCGGCTACATGCCCATGTCGGCGGCCTCGTCGGGGACCGGCAGCGCCGCGGGGTCGACGCCCAGCAGTTCGGCGGCGTGGTCCAGCGCCATATCGAAGCCGTAGTAGCGTTCGAGTTCGGTGCCGGTGGCGCTCGGCCTGACAGCGACCATCGCGTAGCCGTCGATGTTCTGGGCGACAACGGCAGTCCGCCCCTCACGGGCGAACCGCAGTCGGCGCTCGCCGTCGGTCTCGCAGTAGTCGGCCTCGATCGTCTCGTCGACCATACCCCCGGTAGGGCCGCCGGGTAATCGAAGCTGTCGGTCGGCGAGGAACACATCGGATGGAAAGAATTTACACGCTCCTTGTGGTAGTCTATCACTAACTAAATGCAACGAACACCGACGGAGCCCGCTTCGACGGGCGTCGAGGTACTCGATGGCATGCTCGGTGGGGGACTCCCCCGACACAGGGCGACACTCGTTGCTGGCGGGCCGGGGACGGGGAAGTCGACCCTCGGGATGCAGTTCCTGCAGGCCGGCCTCGCCGCGGGCGAGGAGTGTCTGTACGTCAGCACCGAACAGACGATCGAGGAGCTGAAGGCCGCCTTTTCGGGGTTCGATTTCGATCTCGACCACGATCGACTCGACTACGCGACGATCCACGCCCGACGGGGTGAGACGATCGAGGAAAACGACACCTACACCCTCCAGACACAGGAGGAAAACGAGTGGCTCAACCAGGGGTTCGACGCCCCCTTTACCGGCTCGTACATCGAGGACCACCTCCGGACCTACCAGCCCTGCGACCGGGTGGTCTTCGACAGCACCTCGGGGCTGGCGGTGATCACCGAAGACATCGAGCGCTACCGCCGGCTCGTGTTCGACCTCATCCGGTTTTTCAGCGACGAGATGGAGGCGACGACGATGTTCACCGCCGAGGACTACCCCGGCGACCGGCGGGGTGACGTGCTGCAGTTTACCGCCCACGGCGTCATCAAGCTCGAAACCGATACCATTGAGGACAACCCTCGGCGGTTCCTCTCGGTGCCGAAGATGCGCGGCGTCGACCACGACCGTCGACGGGTCGAACTCACGGTGCGGAACGACCGGCTGACGGCCTCGCCGCGCCAGCGGAACCACCTGGCGACGCTCCCCGACCGGCGGCTGGTGCCGACGGGAATCGACGGCCTCGACCGGCTGGCCGGCGGGGGGTTGGTCCGGGGGGCCGGCAGCCTCCTGACCCACGACAGCCGGACGACGCTGAACGAACTCGTCGGCACCCTCATGGAGACGGTGATCGACGCCGGGATGGCGATCGCGCTGGTGCCGACTCTCGATCTCCAGCAACGGCGGCTCGACCGACTGCTCGACCGGTTCGACCGCTCGCTGTCGACGCTCCTTGAGGAGGACCGGCTGTTCGTGATCGACCAGATCGATGGCTGGGATACCGACCATCCCAACGTCTACCCACAGGCAGCGAGCGTCGAGGCGGCCCGCGAACACTTTGCGGCTATCGACGGCCGGTGTGACGACGACTGGATCACCATTGAGGGCGCGACCGCGGTCGCCCACACCCTCGGAAGCGAGGATGCCCGCAGTCTGCGGTACGACGAGGAGCTTCGGTTCCTCGGGGAGTCGGAACTGCTGGTCCACCTGCTGAATCCCGAGTTAGTCTGCAACGAGGTCGCGGCCTTCTATCGGGATTCGGCCGAGCAGATCATCGAAACCACCCAGAACACCGAGGGCGTCCGCT
>JAWOEO010000241.1:0-3172 GCA_046482755.1 Halohasta sp.
CGCAGCGTCGTCAGATCCGCAGAGCCGGAGAAATCCGAGGGCAGGTCGACCGTCCCGTCGCCCTCGCCGTCCTTGCCGACGAAGAGGGCGTCGGCGACGGCCGTCTCGGTGCCGACTTCGTCGACCATGTCGGCGTCCGACCGGAACGCCGCGACGTTGATATCGCCGAGTTCGCGGACCCGGCCAACGTCAGCCTCGTCGACCAGTACCCAGTCGACGCCGGCTTCGATGCCGGCGGTGATTCGATGCTTACGTGTCTCCCAGTCGCCGACCGTGTCGTCGGCCTTCAGCCACACCGTTCGCGTCATTACCTGTCGGTCACGGTCGGGCGGCTTGAACGTGACGGAACGGTACCTAGGCTTCGACGGTCAACCCGGCCGCAACGAGGGCGTCCTCGGCGTCCATATCGTCGTGGATAACCGCCGAGACCGCGCGGGTGATCGCTTCGGGGTCCTCGTGTTGGAAGATCGATCGGCCCATCGAGACGCCCGCCGCGCCGGCGTCCATCGCCCCGCGGACCATCCCGACGGTTTCGGCGTCCGTTCCCCGGCTCCCGCCGGCGATGACGATGGGGAGGGCCGTCGACTCACAGACGTGTTGGAAGCTGTCGCTGTCGCCGCTGTAGGCGGTCTTTACCACGTCCGCACCCAGTTCCTCGGCGAGTCGAACGGCGTGGCCGAGATACTCCGCCTCGTCGCCCTCGATGCCGGGTCCGCGGGCGTAGGCCATGGCTAACACGGGGATGCCGTAGCGGCCGGCCTCGCCGGTGAGTTCCGCCAACTCCTCGATCTGTTTTGGCTCGTAGTTCGAGCCGACGTTGATGTGAAACGAAACTGCGTCGGCCCCCGCCCGAATGGCTTCCTCGATGCCGCAGGTCACGCGCTTGTCGTTTTCGTCCGGGCCGATGGCCGTCGAGCCGTTCATGTGGACGATGTAGCCGCTGCCGTTTTTGTGGGCGTGGACGCGGTCGGCCAGTCCCTTCTGGGTGAGAACGGCGTCGGCACCGCCACCTGTAATCCCGTCGACGGTGCCTTCGAGGTCTTTGAGCCCTTGGACGGCCCCGATCGTGATCCCGTGATCCATCGGGACGATCAGGTAGCGACCGTCTGTCGAGATGCGTTCGAGTCGTGCGCTGAGTCCTGCGGACATGGTTGTTGTGTCACTCTCTGTCAGTGGCGGGCTATGTAGCTTGCGACTCCGGGGCTTCAGACGGCGTCGGCGTCGGGGGACCGACGGGTCGCCCCCTCCCGCGTTCCCGCGGCGAGTTCGCGGGCCTTCGCTTCGAGTTTCGCGGCCGTCTCCGCTACCGGCCGCTCGGAGTCGACGCCCGCCGCGACGATGTCGACCAACGCACTGCCGACGATAATGCCGTCGGCTCCGTTGTCGACGATGCTGGCGGCTTGATCGCCCGAGGAGATCCCGAAGCCCACGGCCTTGGGAACGTCCCACTCGGCGAGCCGTTCGAGACTCCGGGTCGTCTGATCCGACACGTCGGTTTTCGCTCCGGTCGTGCCGAGTCGGGCTTGCACATAGACGTAGCCCGAGACACGCTCCATCATGCTGTCGAGTCGGTCGCCCTCGGTCGTCGGCGCGACGATGAAGACGAGATCGAGGCCGTGTTCGTCACAGGCCGCCCGGAGCGGGTCGGCCTCCTCGGCGGGCAGATCGGGAACCACGAACCCCGACATCCCAACCTCGGCGGCACGCTCGACGAACGCTTCGGGACCCGGTTTGGCCCCCCGAGAGCGCCCGTACTGGTAGATGAGGTTGTAGTAGGTCATACAGACGAGCGGGACGTCGACGTCCAGTTCGTCGACGAACTCGAAGAAGCGGTCGGGGGTCATCCCACCCTCCAGCGCGCGAACGATCGCGTTCTGGATCGTCGACCCCTCGGCGATCGGCTCCGAAAAGGGGAGGCCGAGTTCGATGATGTCCGCGCCGCCGCGGGCCAGCGCCTCGACGTAGGCCTTCGAGGCCTCGTAGTCGGGGTCGCCGACCGCGAGATACGGGATGAAGGCGGGGCCGTCGGCGAAGGCCTCGGCAATTGCTTCGTTTTCGGCCATTAGATCCCCTCCGCGAACATCGACATATCCGGCGCGTTCGGCACGTCGCGGGCGTCGGTCTCCTCGATCGCCGACTGGAGATCTTTGTCGCCGCGACCCGAGACGTTGACGATCACGCTTCCCGAGAGCTCCTCGTGGTGTTCTTCGAGATAGCCGAAAGCGTGGGCCGTCTCCAAGGCGGGGATGATCCCCTCCGTCTGAGAGAGCCGGTGGAACCCTTCGAGCGCCGCGTCGTCGTCGACCGCCACTGGCGTCACGCGATCCTCGTCGACCAAGAAGGCCAGTTCCGGCCCGACACCGGCGTAATCGAGCCCCGAGGAAATGCTGTGGGACTCCATGATCTGGCCGAACGAATCCTGGAGGAGTTTGGTGCGCGCGCCGTGGAGGACGCCCTCGTCGCCCGTCGACAGCGACGCGGAGTTCGGTGCGACGCCGGCCTCCTCGTCGACGGCGAGCGAGGAGCCGCCGGCCTCGACAGCGTAGAGGTCGACCGACTCGTCGTCGACGAAGTTGGCGAACGTCCCCATCGTGTTCGAGCCGCCGCCCGCACACGCGATCACCGAATCCGGCAGGCCACCGAGCATCTCGTGGGCCTGCTCGCGGGCCTCCTCGGAGATCACCGCTTGGAAGTCCCGAACCATCGCCGGGAACGGGTGGGGGCCGACGACCGACCCGATCACGTAGTGGGTCGACTCGACAGTAGCGGCCCAGTCGCGCATCGTCTCCGAGATCGCCTCCTTAAGGGTTCCGCGACCTGCCGTCACCGGCTTCACGTCCGAGCCGTTGAGCTTCATCCGGAAGACGTTGGGTCGCTGGCGGTTGATGTCGCGTTCGCCCATATAGATGGTACAGGGCATATCCAGATGCGCCGCTGCCATCGCGGTCGCGGTACCGTGTTGGCCCGCGCCGGTCTCGGCTATGATTCGCTCTTTGCCCATATACTTCGCCAGCAGCACCTGTCCGAGGGCGTTGTTCAGTTTGTGCGCCCCACCATGCAGCAGATCCTCACGCTTGAGATAGATGTCGAGGTCGTAGCGCTCCGAGAGTCGATCCGCACGCTGGAGCGGCGTGGGCCGCCCCCCAAAGTCCGCCAGTCGCTGGCGGAACTC
>JAWOEO010000020.1:0-8002 GCA_046482755.1 Halohasta sp.
GATTTTTTTATTAAAAATGACCTTCTACCTTTTAAAAAAGCTGCAGATAATAATATTCCGGCTTTAATGTTTTCCCACATTCTTTATAAAGAGCTGGATTGCCGATCGACGGAAGCGAGGAGTCACGGACGGCCGTCGAGTACGCGATCGCGGTCGCCGACAGGTACGACGCGTCGGTCCACGCGCTGTACGTCCTCGGGGAGCCGACCGTCCGAGCACTCGACGACGGCGCGGTCGACGAGGCGGAGATCGCCGACGACACCGAGGCGTTCAGCGACGCGATCGCCGACCTCGCCACCGAGGCCGGCGTCGAACTCACCACCTCGATCGCGGCGGGCTTTTCGACGGCGGTCAAAACGCTCCATCCGGGCGGAGTCGTCCTCGATACGGCCGAGGCGATCGATGCGGACTTCATCGTCGTCCCGCGGGAGCCGGCGGCCGACGCGAAAAGCGACGTCCTCGAAACGGCGGCCGAATACGTGCTGTTGTACGCGAGCCAGCCCGTCCTCTCGGTCTAACGAACGGAGTAGGCGTCGACTACTTATATACGATCAGTCTGTCTCGGCGAGCCGGATCGCCATTTCGAGTTCGAAGCTCTCGGCACCGGTGGTCTCGAAGCCGACCTTCTCGTAGAGCGAGACCGCCGGGTGGTTCCAGCGCTCGACGGTGAGCCAGACTTTGTGAATACCGTGAGTCGCGCCGTAGCCGAGCAGCGACTCGATGAGGTGGGTGCCGATGCCGGCCTGCTGATAGGCCTGCAGGACGAAGATCGCCAGCTCGTAGTCGTCGTCGCCGTCGGGGACCAGCGTCGAATGGCCCGCGGCGGTCTCGCCGTCCCAGGCGATTACGTTCAGGCAGTCATCCGAGAGAATGCCCTCCAGCCACGTGCGGACGCGGGACTCCTTGCCCGGCGGGATCCCCTGGGCGCGATCGGATGGGTCGAAGGCGGCGTACATCGTCACGAGCGCCTCGAACTCCGTCTCCGAACCGTCGTAGGGGCGGATTTCTATCTCCCTGTCCTCGCGGTCGACAAAGGAAAGCGGCGGCTGTTCGAAGGGCCCCGAGACGGCCTCCGGGTAGCGACGGTCGCCAGTCATCGGACGAGTGTCACCGTGATGTGGGAGTTCAACAGGACGAACTCCGCGGTTTGGTCGATGCTGATCTTCCCCATCGGGCTGGTGGTGTTGCCGCCGAGGACGATCTCGTCGAACCCCTCGGATTCGGCCAGCGCCACCAGTTCGCTGCCCGGTTGCCCCTCGAGGTGGCGGATCGTGACCGATAGCTCGGTGTCGACCACCTGTGACTCCACGCGATCGGCGAGCGCCTCCCGGCTTTCGGACTCGGAGTCGGTGATGGCGACCGCAAGCTCGTCGCCGGCGTCAGCTGCCCGCTCGACGGTGCGTTCGAGCGCGTCGACCGACGCCTCGCTGCCGTCGAACGCCAGTAGGACCTTCATATGCACTCTCCTTGGAGCGGCCCCTCAAAAGCGTTGTCCGTCGACTTACAGCTCCCTGCCCCCACGACAACCCTTTTGAGAGGGCCGTCCGGAGGGTGGGTATGGACGACGCCGCGAACGCGAGCGACGACGCGGTCGACGACGAGGCATCGACCGCCGAGGGCGGCGAGGAGGCCGTCCCCGAAGACGTCCGGAAGTACGAGCGGTTCACCAAGATGGACGGCGCACAGTACGATCGGGTCAACGAGTTCCTCCGGGACCGGACCTACGTCACCGCCCGCGAGTGGGCGATCGCCCGGCTCTGTGCGGACTTCCGCACCGAGACCGGCGTCGAGATGACCAAGATCGGCGAGAACCTCCCCCGGCTGGTCCCGTTTATGACCGACACCTACACCCCACAGGCGGTCAACCAGGCCCGGTCGTCGTTCGAGGACAAGGTGACGACCGCGGGCGCAACGTTCCTCTATGGGGCGATGTCCGGCTTCTTTACGGCCGAAGAGCTCGACGACCTGATGTATGAGGTCACCGAGGTCGCCAAGTTCCTACTCGAGGTCGAGGGCGTCGACCTCGGAGTCAGCGAAGAACTCGACGCCGAAGAGCGGATCTCCTCGGTGATGCGGGAAGTCCGGGCCGAAAGCGCCGAACTCCGGGCCGAGGAGGTCGAGTGTCCCAACTGCGGCCACAGCCACGTCCCCGAAGAGTCGACCTGAGATCCATCAGCGTCGACGACAGTCATCCCAGCCACCAAGAGTTTTGATAGGGCGAGTGGCCGAACGATGGGTGTATGACACTACTGCAATCGGCGTCCGACGCCACCGAGACTGACGTGGCGAGCAGCGAAAGCGGCGAAAAGCAGGCCGAGACCCGCGGGGCGGATCTTGCGTTGATCGCCTCGGCGGCCTCGGTCCTGCTGGCGTGGCACCAGTTCTACCTCAAGGGGAACAAAACCCGAGGACTGTTTATCGGCCTCTGGCCGCCGACTATCCTCGCGTTTTCGAGCTATCTCAACCAGCGGGCGATCCTCGACAAACTCGACCAGTCGCTGTTGGGGTCGGCCAGCGGCCTCGACTCGATCCGTCGGCTGCTCGGCGAGTAGTCGACCGATAGGAGGAGAGAAAAACCCCGATACGGCGCGGCAGTGGCCCGATGGAAAGCGTTTTCCCCGACGACTGTGAGTTGCCTGATATGCGGCCCGTCGTCCTCTCGGTCGTGCTCGTGATGCTCCTCGTGGCGGGCGTCGCCCCCGCAGGAGCCGTCGATGGCCCCGGCAGTGGGAGCCTCGCCGCCGACGCGCCGGCGGCACTCGAAGCGCCAACGCCGAGCGCATCGCTCGGTGGCGGCCAACTGTTTCAAACCGACCGGGAGTTGACGCCGTCGACGACGTTCCGGATCGATCTGCAGGCCGACCGGAGCGCCGAGTGGACGGTGACTACCGAGTACGAACTCACGACCGACAATCAGCGGGCGGCGTTCGACGATATCGCCGCCGACTTCGAGTCGGGCAGCGCCGTCGGCGGGCCGGACGTCTCGCTGTATGAGAACCTCGCGGCCCGCACGAGCGAGCAGACCGGCCGCGAGATGGCGATCGAGGACGTCGACCGCACCAGCAGCCGCAACGGCGAGGTGGGGCAACTCGTCCTCTCGTTCCGCTGGACCGGGTTCCTCGAGGCCGACGGCGAGCGGCTGATCTTCGAGGACGCGATCGCTACCGGCGAGGAGACCACGTGGCTCACCACCCTTTCGGAGCGACAGGAACTGCGGATCACGACCCCGCGGGGGTACGCCATCACCAGCGCCAACGTCGAGTTCTCCGAGAACACCGTCGTCGTCACCGGCCCCCACGCCTTCGAGGACGGCGAGTACATCCAGATCACCCTCGAAGAGTCGGCGATCACCGGCCCCTCGTGGGAGCTGTTGGCCGCGGCAGTCGTCGTCGGCATCGCCATCATCGGCGGCGCGTTCCTCCTCCGCCGGGGCGACGACACCGCCGGCTCACAAACCGCCTACGACACCAACGGCGGCGTCGACGCGGCCGACCCGGTCGACGGCGATGCCGGTGGCCCCCAAGCGCCCGAGGCTCCCGAAGCGTCCGAGACGCCCACTGACCTCGACGAGGAGCCCGATACTCCCGAAGAGGACCTCTCGCTGTTGGCCGACGACGAGCGCGTGCTCCGCCTGCTGGAGCGCAACGGCGGCCGGATGCGGCAGGCCGACATCGTCGAGTCGACCGGCTGGTCGGACGCCAAGGTCTCCCAACTACTGTCGTCGATGGCCGACGACGAGGCGATCACCAAGCTCCGGATCGGCCGGGAGAACCTGATCTCGCTGCCCGACGTCGACGCCCTCGACGGCTCGCGGAACGACGAGTCGTAGCCACCGTTTCGTCACCTACTTGCGCCGAGAGTACCTACTGTGCCTCGATGGAGTATCTGGAGCGTCGGGTTGGGCTGGTAAACAGCCGGCTCGAGGCGCTGATCGAGTCGACCGAGCCCGACGAGCTCGCCGCCCAGCTCGAAAGCGTGGTGTTGGCCGGCGGCAAACGCGTCCGGCCGGCGGTGACGCTGCTGGCCTGTGAGGCCCTCGGCGGCGAGCCCGAAGACGCGGTCGATTTCGCGGCGGGGATCGAGTTCGTCCACAACGCCTCGCTGGTTATCGACGACATCATCGACCGCTCGGCGGTCCGCCGCGGTACCCCCAGCGCGTGGGCGGCCCACGGCTACGGTCCGGCGATCATCGCCAGCGACGGCCTGCTCGGCGAGGCCTTCGGCCTCTTTCTGGGCAACGATCGGGCGATGCAGATCGTCGCCGAATCCATGGTCGAACTCGGAGAGGGCGAGGCGACCGAGCTGGTCGACCGGCCCACGACCGAGGAAGAGTATATGACGCTCGCCCGCCGGAAGACGGGCGCGCTGTTCCGCGCCGCGGCCGAACTCGGCGCGGTCGCCGGCGAGGCAGACGCGTCGACGGTCGAGGCCTTCGGCGAGTACGCCGAACGCGTCGGCGTGGCCTTCCAGATCCGTGATGACGTGCTCGATGCGACCGCCGACGCTGACGACCTCGGCAAACCCGCAGGCCAAGACGAGGTGATGGACCGGCCCTCGCTGGTGCAGGTGACCGACCTCACACCGGAGGAAGCCGACGCCCGAGCACGCGAGCAGTCCGATCTCGCCTTGGAGGCGCTCGACCGGACCGGCGTCGACGACACCGACGCCAAAGCCTACCTCCGGGACCTCGCCGAGTTCGTCGTGGTTCGAGAGCGCTGACCGACCGTCGATCGCCGGCACTCCCGTGAGTAGGACGCGGCTAACAGAGAGTAGTCGTCGACTACCGACGGGTGTGTCGGGAACTGCAACGGCTAGAGCGATGGGTCGCGGAGCCTATCCACAGGACTGTGTATCTCGACGGTGTCTATGGATCGACATCCTCATACTTGCACAACTGCGAGCATCGAGGTATGAACAGAGCAGAGAAGGCCGCCCTCCAACTGCAGGCGGTGGCGGTCCTCCGGATGCTCAAGGAAACCCGGACCTACGAGGAGCTCTCGGAGGTGACGGGCCTCCCGGCTGGCGATCTCAACCGCTATGTCAACGGCCACGTGCTCCCCGGTGTGGAACGCGCCCGCGAGGTCGTCGACGGCATCGGCCGGGAGGCGCTGGCCGACGAACTCAAAGCCAGAGTGAGCTTCGACGACGAGGGGTACGTCGACAACTCCGCGGTCGTCTTCGAGCAGTCGTTTCTGGATCTCGTCGCCCCCGTGGCGGCCAACAGTTTCGGCTTCGAGCGGCCCGACGTGGTCCTCACAGCCGCCACCGACGGGATCACCATCGGCGCGGCGATGGCCTCCTACTTCGACGCCCGGCTCGCGTATGCGAAGAAATCCAAGGAAACCGCCGTCGAGGAGTTCATCGAATCCCGCCAGCGGCTGGCCTCCGGGATCGAACTCACCTACTATCTGCCCGCCTGCGCGCTGGAGGCCGGCCAGTCGGTGCTGATCGTCGACGACCTGATCCGATCGGGCGAGACCCAAGAACTCCTGTTGGATATCGCCCGGCAGGCCGACGCCCACGTCGCTGGCGTCTTTGCCCTCATCGCGGTCGGAAATCGGGGAATGTTGCGGGCCGAGGAGTTGACCGACGCGCCCGTGGGTGCGCTGTCGACCTTCGAGTAGCGCGGCGGCACGGTCGAGATCGACGAGTCGGCGAGTGTGCGATCCGAACACAGCCGATCACGGGGTTCTTTTATATGGCGACCGTACAACGGGCGATGTCAAATCTCATCCTGTACGAACTGCCCGGCTGTCCGTACTGTGCCAAAGTCGTCACCAAACTCGACGAGTTGGGTCTCGACTACGAGTCCCGCAAGGTGCCCCGCGCACACGGCGAACGCACCGAAGTCGAAGAAGTAAGCGGCCAGACCGGCGTCCCGGTGCTCATCGACGAGGAACACGGCGTCGACGGGATGGCCGAGAGCGCCGACATCGTCGACCACCTCGAAGCTCACTACGCCTAACTCGTTATTCGTCGGGTTCGGTCGACCGCTCGCGGATCAGCTCCCGAATGCGGTCGGGGTCGTCGATCGCGGCGAGTTCCTCACAGGAGACGATCGCCGTGCCGTCGACCGACTCCCGTTTGACCCGATCGGTCGTGAAGTAGATCGACCGCGTCTCGGTGACCCGCCCGATCGAACTCATCAATCGCGCGCGTTTTTCGGCGCTCGGCGTGAACGAGGAGTGACCCGTCAGCACGGTGCGCTCGCGGGAGTCGCTGTCCTCGCTGACGGCCTTGAACGGCGACCGGGTGGTCGGGTGGACGTCGAACCCTGCTTTCGTGAGCGTCGACAGGACGTGGGCGTCGTCGGGGTCGACATCCGGGCCCTCGGGAATCGGGTCGGTATCGCGGACGTCCTCGGCCCCGTCGAAGACGGAGACGGGGTTCGAAAACGGCTGGTCGAACAGCTCTTCGAGCTTGATCGCCACCTCGATGGAGGCGTTCATCCCGTCTTCGTATTTGGAGACGGTTCGGCGGGAGACACCGAGTTCGGTGGCGAGTCGACCCAGGCTCCACCCCCGCTCTTCGCGCTCGTCGGCGATCAGGTCGCCGTCGATGCTGACATACAGCCCACCGGGGGCGGCGTAAATGAGGGGCGGTACCTCCTCGATGAACAGGTCGTAGGCGGTGTCGGGGTTGAAGACGGGCACGCCGTGGCGGAAGTAGACGACGCCGGGTTCGAGGTCCTCGTTTCGTGTCCGGAGACCGATCACCAGCGGCGTCGCCGACAGATAGTCGCCCAACCGCCGCAACTCGGCACCCGTTTCGCCCGTGAAGGCGTCGATATTGCCGAGGATTTTCAAGAGCACGAGGTCCTCGCCGCGGCGGGCTGCAAGGTCGAAACTCTTGGGTCGGACCGAACACCGGTCGCTGACGAGGAACCCCGCGTCCTCCAGCATCGCGGTGATGTTGCCGACCAGTGCTGTCCGTGACATACCGGGGTCTAGGCGAGTTTAGACATATATGTGTTGCGTCGACCGGATTCACCACCCGGCCTCCGTCACTTGATTCGCTCAGCCCGCCGCCGGCAGGTTTTTGTACTCGATCGGAGCCGAAAGCGGTTTTCGCGGCCGCCGACTACCGCGGCCGATGACCGTCATCGGCCTCGACGACACCGACTCCCGCAGCGAGGGGATGTGTACGACCTACCTCGCAACCCGGCTCGCCGAGGCCATCGTCGACGCTGGCGGCGAGGTCGACCGCCGTCTCCTCGTGCGACTCAACCCCGCAGTCAAACACAAAACGCGGGGGAACGCGGCGCTGGCGCTCCATACCGAACTCGACGCCGATCTGGCCTTCGAGGTGGCCTGTGAGGAACTCGAATCGTTGGCGATCGATACCGACAGCCGGACGAGTCCGGGGGTCGTGGTCGCACCCGGCAGCCCCGAAGCAGTGCCCGAGGCGGTGGTCGACCACGCCCGCCGGGCGATCCGCCACCGGCTCACACTCGACGAAGCCCTCACCACCATCGGGACGGCGGGCTACCGCCACCGCGGCTGGGCGGGGGCGGGCTGCGACGTTCGGGGCCGAGGGCGGATCGGCGCGCTGGCGGCGGTCGGTGCGTGGGCGGCCTTCGACGAGTGGACCTATGAGACGATTGCCTACCGAGCGTTCGACCGCTGCGGGACGCCGCGGGCGGTCGACTACGAGGCCGTCTTCGCGGCCGCCAAAGATGGCTACCCAGAGGTCTGGGACACCGTCGACCGCGAGGCGGGCGCGGCGGTCTGTGTCCCCAACGCGCCGGGGCCGATCCTGTATGGGATCCGCGGCGACGAGGCCGACGCGACCCGGCAGGTCGCCGACCGGATCGCCGATGCCGCGGGGACCGAACCGGTCGACCGGTGGTCGACCTTTCTCACGAATCAGGGGACCGACGCCCATCTCGCCGACGGGACGATCGGCGCGCTCCGGGAGGGCGCTGGCTACCGGGTCGACGGCGTCGTCGCGTCGACGCCCGAAACCCGACAGGGTGGCCACGTCTTTTTTGAATTGGCCGCGG